>NZ_SMJZ01000005.1 GCF_004348345.1 Nonomuraea longispora | reverse complement strand
GGGTTCGGGGATCGGGCTGGCGACGTCGCGGGCGTTCGCGGCGCACGGCGCCGAGGTGGTCTGCGCGGACCTCGACCTCGCCGCCGCCCGGCGGGCCGCCGAGACGATCGGCAAGGACCTCGGGAGTACGGCTCACGCAGCGCGGGTCGACGTGGCGGATATGGATCAGATGGAGAAGTTCTCGCGAAATATCATCGCTCAATATGGCGTGCCGGACATTGTGGTGAACAATGCCGGAATCGCGGTCATCGGGTCGTTTCTCGACCACACCGTGGACGACTGGCGCAGGGCCATCGACATCAACCTGTGGGGTGTGGTGCACGGATGCCGCCTGTTCGCCGCCGCCATGGTCGAACGCGGCCAGGGCGGCCACATCGTCAACGTCGCCTCGCTGGCCGCCTTCGCTCCCTCCCGGCTGCTGCCCGCGTACTCCGCCTCGAAGGCCGCGGTGAAGATGCTCAGCGACTGCCTGCGAGCCGAGCTGGCCGGGCACGACATCGGGGTCAGCGCCATCTGCCCGGGCTTCGTCTCCACGGCCATCGCCCGCAACGCCACGTACACCGGCGTGGACCTGCACGACGACGCCGTACGCGGCCTGGCGCGGCGCGGATATCCACCCGAGCGCGTGGCCGCGTACGTGTTGCGTGCGGTGCACAGAAATCAAGCGGTTGTTCCGGTCAACATGGAGGGAAAGATCGGATATACCCTGTCACGCATTTCGCCACGGGCGATGCGCGGGCTCGCACGGTTGACGGAAACCCGTCGGTATCCGCAAATCGGAGGTAACGAACCACCGTACGGGAGAAGATGAATCCGTGTCCTCGCCGCAAATCGAAGAAGACTGCAGCCAGCCCAAAGCACTCAGGCGGCAGCCCGCACAACGCCGCAGCGCCCGGCGCGTCGAGCGGATGCTCGACGCCTGCGCCGAGCTGCTCGACGAGATCGGGTACGAGGCCCTGTCCACCACGCGCATAGCCGAGCGGGCGGGCGTGGCGATCGGGTCGGTCTACCAGTTCTTTCCCGACAAGCGCGCGATCACGCAGGAGCTCACCCGGCGCAACGTCGAGGAGTTCGTCCGACGGGTCGACCGCAAGTTCCTGGAGGAGGACCACCGGGGGTGGTGGCAGGCGGTCGACGCGATCATCGACGAATACGTCGACATGCACCGCACGGTCGCCGGCTTCAAGAGCCTGCACTTCGGTGACGTCGTCGACCTCAACCTGCTCGACTCCGACTCCGACAACAACACCGTGATCGCCGGCCGGCTGCGCGGGCTGTTCCTGAAGGAGTTCGGGCTGGCCGACAGCCCCGACCTCGATCTCGCGGTGCTGGTGGCGGTCGAGGCGGGCGACGCCGTGCTGAAACTGGCCTTCCGCCGCGACCCCGACGGTGAGCCGGAGATCATCGAGGCGGCCAAACACCTGATCCGCGGCTTCCTCTCCCGACAGCTGCGGTCCTGGTCGCCGCACGACTGAGCGGTCAGTGGCCGCCCGCGTGCGGTGGCTCCGTCACCATGCCGGGCAGCCACGCCGGCACGTCGTCCACCCATTGCCGCCGATGGCCGAGCGCGGCCGTCGGCACGTCCTCATAACCGGGCGCGGCAGGCGTGCGCACGCACGGACCCGGGTAGGAGACGGGACGCGCGTCCCTGGCCTCCCTGATGTGCAGCCGGGTCTCCAGGGCGCGCAGGCTGCGCTCCGCCGACTCGATGGCCTCCAGACGGGCCGACAGATAACCGGCGAGACCGGGGACGAGGGCCGACAACACGACAGCGCAGGCCAGCGTGAAGGTCATCTGCTTGGACACGCCCATCACGGCCCCCTTCGCTCGCTTGACAGCAGAGCACCTGCTATATGCCCTGTGACCTGCATGAACACGCGCAGGAGACGCAGGATTGGGCGAGTCGTTACCGTTTTGTAAGTGTGCGGATTGACCAGGCAAACGGCCGGACGGCTCGGTAGTCTCGCGGTGTGGCGCATGTGACCCGTGAGCACCTTGATCGTCTGCTTGAGCAGGCTCTATTGGCCGACGACCACGATTCCCTGGCCAGTCGGCTCTACGACGTCGCGCTCGACTATTCCTCGGGCGACGTCTCCCGGGCTTCCATCCTGGTCCTCGCCGCCGAGGAGTGGCGGGCGGCGGGCCAGCCGGCGCGCGCGATGGAGTGTTTCCAGCGCGCGGTCGAGGACGGTGGCGAGGCGGGTTTCGATCCGCGTGCCGGCATCGCCGACACGCTGTTCGAGCTCGACAGGCCCGACGAGGCGAGGGAGGTCATCAAGACGATACGCGCCGAGGGCAACGTCTCCACGGCGACCGCTCACACGATCGCCGAGACGCTCGTCGCCTACGGAGATCTCCGCGGTGGCCTCGAATGGGCCACCCAGGCGGTCCTCGACTGTGACGAGAACGACCCCGAGCAGGTGGCGCTGCTACGCACCCGCTACCGCATCAGGGTCGATCTCGGGCTCCCCGAGGACGAGCTCGACGAGATGGTCTCCTGAGGCGATCGCCCTCGCGCGACGTCGCGGCCCGTCCCCGGGCGAGGCCGCCGGTGGCCGGAGGTCACTGCGCCATGCCCGCGTGAAGAGGGCCACTGAAACTCCTGCGACAGCCGATGACGAAGGGGCCGCGACCCGATGGCCGCGGCCCCTTCGTCATGGGGATCCGGGCGCGGCAGGCACGTTCCGCGCCCGGACGGGAGGGCCGGCGTACGGTGTGCTCACCGCAGCCCGAGACCGTCGGTGAGTCCCGTGACGCCCTGCACCGGGGACCGTCCGCCGGTCAGCATCGACGTTCCCTCGACGCTCTCCACCGCCTTCGGCAGCAGCACGCCGATGACGTCCTCGCCGACCTCACGGACGGGCTTGTCGAGGTCCTTCGGCGCCCGGATGTCCCTGCCCCCGATGCGGTTGCTGTGGGTGGCCTGACCGAGCGACATCTCGGCCGGCAGCTTGGCCAGCAGTGGCGTCTCGGGCAACGACGGCAGCGAGGGCAGCGCCGGCACGCTCGACATGGTCGACATGTCTCTCATGCCGGTCCGGCCTGGCACCGCGGGGAACACCGCGGGTGAGGCGGAGGTCAGCATGGGCATGCCCCAGGTCGCCGCGACCCCGCCGATGTCGGTGCCGCCCAGCGCCGACCTTCCCGCCGCCAGCCCGGTCAGGCCCAGCTGCCTGGCCAGCTTCCCGGTCGCCGTGGCCAGCTTTCCCGACTCCTCGGCGACCACCCGGCTGCTGCCCGAGCCGCCGTCGTTGATGTTCACCCTCGACTGCTCGTGGCAGAAGGACAGGGCCGAATCGGGCGAGATCACGACCGGCTTGGTGTTCGCGCAGGAGTCAGCCGTCGAGGGGGCCGCGGCCCACCACGTGACACCAGCGGTCACCGCGGCCACCGCGAGGATGCTTCGGACTTTCTGGGATGACACTGCACGTCCCCCTGATCAATTGCGCTGATCTGACGAACGCTGAACGTAGCCAGCCGTCCGCCCGCGGGAGTGCGGCTTGTCCGAAGTGTGGGGCGAACCTTACCAATCCCCGTGCCCCATGACCGCGGCATGACACGCCGGGAGCCCGGAGACCGATCGGATCTCCGGGCTCCCGGCCGGGCCTCAGCCGCGCTGGATGAGCAGCGCGTCGTCGCCGAGCTCCACCAACACCTTGTCGCCGTCGGCGATCTCGCCCGACAACACCGCCTTGGCCAGCTTGTCGCCGATGGCCGACTGGACCAGGCGGCGCAGCGGGCGGGCGCCGTACATCGGGTCGTAGCCCGTCAGCGCCAGCCACTCGCGGGCCGCCGGCGTGACCTCCAGCGTCAGCCTGCGGTCGGCCAGGCGCTGCGCCAGGCGGTCGACCTGCAGGTCGACGATCCGCGCCAGTTCCTCGGAACCGAGCGCGTCGAACAGGATCACGTCGTCGAGCCGGTTGAGGAACTCCGGCTTGAACGAGTTGCGCACCGCCCCCATGACCGCCTCGCGCTTGGCGCCGTTCTCCAGCGCGGGATCGACGAGGAACTGCGAGCCGATGTTGGAGGTGAGGATCAGGATCGTGTTGCGGAAGTCGACCGTACGGCCCTGGCCGTCGGTCAGCCGCCCGTCGTCGAGCACCTGCAGCAAAATGTCGAACACCTCGGGGTGGGCCTTCTCCACCTCGTCGAGCAGCACCACGGTGTACGGGCGCCGCCTGACGGTCTCGGTGAGCTGGCCGCCCTCCTCGTAGCCGACATAGCCTGGAGGCGCTCCGACGAGCCTGGCCACGCTGTGCTTCTCGGAGTATTCGCTCATGTCGATGCGGGTCATCGCCCGCTCGTCGTCGAACAGGAACTCCGCCAGCGCCTTGGCCAGCTCGGTCTTGCCCACACCGGTCGGCCCGAGAAACAGGAACGAACCCGTCGGCCTGTCGGGGTCGGAGATGCCGGCCCGGCTGCGGCGTACGGCGTCGGAAACGGCCTGCACGGCCCGCTGCTGGCCGATGAGCCGCTTGCCCAGCTCATCCTCCATGCGCAGCAGCTTGGCCGTCTCCGCCTCCAGGAGGCGCCCGGCGGGGATGCCGGTCCACGACGAGATCACCTCGGCGATGTCGTCGGCCCCGACCTCCTCCTTGACCATGGTGTCGTCGGGTTGCGCGGCCTCGGAGGCGGACTTGAGCGCCTGCTCCAGCCGGGGCACCTCGGCGTACATCAGCCGCGACGCGACCTCGAAGTCGCCGTCGCGCTGCGCCCGCTCGGCGGCGCTCCTGGCCTCGTCGAGCTGCTTCTTCAGCTCACCGACCTTGTTGAGCCCCGCCTTCTCGTGCTCCCAGCGGCCGACGAGGGCGTTGAGCTCCTCCTGGCGGTCGGCCAGCTCCTGGCGCAGGCGTTCTAGCCGCTGCACGGAGGCCTCGTCGGTCTCCTTCGACAGCGCCAGCTCCTCCATCTTCATCCGGTCGACGTTGCGCTGGAGCTGGTCGATCTCCACGGGACGGGAGTCGATCTCCATGCGCAGCCGCGAGGCGGCCTCGTCGACCAGGTCGATGGCCTTGTCGGGAAGGAAACGGTTGGTGATGTAACGGTCGGACAGCGCGGCGGCGGCCACCAGCGCGCCGTCGGAGATCTGCACCTGGTGGTGGGCTTCGTAGCGGCCCTTGAGCCCGCGCAGGATCGCGATCGTGTCCTCGACCGTGGGCTCGCCCACGTAGACCTGCTGGAAGCGGCGCTCCAGCGCGGGATCCTTCTCGATCCGCTCGCGGTATTCGTCGAGCGTGGTCGCGCCGATCATGCGCAGCTCGCCGCGGGCCAGCATGGGCTTGAGCATGTTGCCGGCGTCCATCGCGCCCTCGGCGGCTCCCGCGCCGACGACGGTGTGCAGCTCATCGATGAACGTCACGATCTGCCCGTCGCTCTCCTTGATCTCGGAGAGCACGGCCTTCAGCCGCTCCTCGAACTCGCCGCGGTATTTCGCGCCGGCCACCATCGCGCCCAGGTCGAGCGCGATGAGCCGCTTGTTGCGCAGCGACTCGGGGATGTCGCCGGCCACGATGCGCTGGGCCAGCCCTTCCACGACGGCGGTCTTGCCGACGCCGGGCTCCCCGATGAGCACCGGGTTGTTCTTGGTGCGGCGGCTGAGCACCTGGATGACGCGGCGGATCTCGGAGTCGCGGCCGATGACCGGGTCGAGCTTGCCGCCCCTCGCGCGCTCGGTCAGGTCGACGCCGTATTTCTCCAGCGCCTGGTAGGTGTCCTCAGGGGTCTCGCTGGTGACGCGGGCATGGCCGCGTACTTTCTCGAAGGCGTCGAGCAGCGCCTGCGGCGTGGCACCCTGCGACTTCAGCAGGTCGGCCACGGGGCCGCCGTCAGTGGCCAGGCCCACCAGCAGGTGCTCGGTCGAGACGTAGAGGTCTTCGAGGCGGTTGGCGTGCTGGGCCGCGGTGTTCATCACCGTCAGGAGGTGGCGCGAGCTCGACGGCGCCCCCACCGTCGCGCCCTGCGCCTTCGGCAGCGCCGCGAGCTGCTCCTCAGCGCGCGTCCGTAGCGCACGCCAGTCGGCGCCGACGGCTTCGAGCAGCGGCACGGCCGTGCCGCCGGTCTGAGAGAGCAGCGTGGTCAGCAGGTGAACGGGGGCGATCTCGGGATTGCCCTCGGCGGCGGCACGCCGCATGGCGCCCGAGAGCGCTTCCTGGCTCTTCTGGGTGAGCTTGTAGTCCATCGTTCTAGGCCCCCGGTGGCAGCTCGTAGCGGATCAGCGCTCGGACCATCCGCATCTCGGCACGCAGGCGGTGAACCTCCTCCCGCAGCCGCAGTGCTTCGTTCTCGAGCTCGAGAATCCGCTTGATGCCCGCGAGGTTGATGCCCTCCTCCTGGGAGAGCCGCTGCACCTCGCGGAGCTGGATGATGTCGCGTGTCGAGTAGAGGCGGCCGCGCCCCGCGGTGCGGCCGGGGCTGACCAGCCCCAGCCGGTCGTACTGGCGCAGGGTCTGGGGGTGCAGCCCCGACAGCTGCGCGGCCACCGAGATCACATAGACGGGTGTGTCATCTGACAGGTCGAAATAGTTGGCGTCCATCGGCTACTCGCTTCTGGCTCGCTGAATGAGCTCAGCGCGTGGGTCCTCGCCGGCGTTCGCGGTGCTGAACTCGGTGAGGAGCTCGCGCGACTTGTCGTCGAGCGTGTTCGGCACCACCACTTCGACCGTCGCGAGCAGGTCGCCCTTGGTGCCGTCTTTGCGGGTGACGCCCCTGCCCCGCACGCGGAACGTGCGGCTGTTGGGCGTGCCCGCGGGGATGCGCAGCGTCACCGGCATGCCCTTGAGGGTGGGCACCTTGATCTCGGCGCCCAGAGCGGCCTCCGTGAACGTCACCGGCACGGTGATCGTCAGGTTGTCGCCCGACCTGCCGAACACGGCATGCGGTTTGACGTGCGCCAAGATGTAGAGGTCGCCGGCGGGGCCGCCGTTCTCGCCCGGGCCTCCCTTGCCCTTGAGCTTGACCCGCTGGCCGTCGGCCACCCCTGCGGGGATGCGGGCCTGGATGGTGCGGGTGCTCTTGGCCCGGCCGCTGCCCTCGCACACGGGGCAGGGGTCGTCCACGATCAGCCCGCGGCCCTTGCAGTCGCGGCAGGGCTCGGAGAAGGCGAAGTTGCCCAGGTTGCGACTGGCCGCCCCGGTGCCCTCACAGGTGGGACAGACCCTCGGCGTCGTGCCCGCCCTCGCGCCCGTGCCGGTGCACGCGCCGCAGGCGGCCGAACTCGTGAGCCTGAGCGACACCGTGGTGCCCTCGGCCGCTTCGGTGAACGTCAGCGTCACCTCGGACTCCACGTCCTGGCCGCGCCGCGGCCTGGACGTGGTCGAGGTGCGGGTGGAGCCGCCCCGGTTGAACAGCCCGCCGAACAAGTCGCCGAGCCGGTCACCCGCGCCTCCGCCCGAACCCGGCTGCGCCGTGCCGCCGAACAGGTCGCCGAAGTCGAACGGGAACCCGCCACCACCGCCGCCGGGTCGCTGGCCCCCCACCCCGGACCCGAACAGCGTGCGCGCCTCGTCGTATTCCTTGCGGCGCTTGCTGTCGGACAGGACGTCGTAAGCCTCGGAGATCTCCTTGAACTTGGTCTCCTTGGTCGCGTCGCCCTTGTTGGTGTCGGGGTGGTATTGCCTGGCCAGCTTCCGGTAGGCCTTCTTGATCTCTTCGGCGGTGGCGGTCTTGGGCACACCAAGGACGGCGTAGTAGTCCTTCTCCAAGTAGTCCTTGGTGCTCATCTACGGCCCTTCGTCCTAGTGTCAGTTGTCGTCGTCATCGGACGCAGGAGGGGCGTCCTCGGGTTCGGCGACGGCCACCCGCGCCGGGCGCAGCACCCTGTCACCCATCCGGTATCCGAGCTGCAGCACCTCGATGGCGGTCGGCTCGGTCACCTCGGTGGAGTAGCTGTGCATCAGCGCCTCGTGGACCGTCGGGTCGAACGGGTCGCCCTTCTGTCCGAACGGGCTGAGCCCCAGCTTGGTGAGCGCCGCTTCCAGGGCCTCCGCCACCTTCGCGAAACCTCCGGTCAGCTCACCGTGCTCACGGGCTCTTCCGATGTCGTCGAGCACGGGCAGGAGCTCCGTCAGCGCCCCGGCGACCGCCTGCTCACGGACCACCACGCGGTCGCGTTCGACGCGCCTGCGGTAGTTGGTGTATTCGGCCTGCAGCCGCTGCAGGTCGGCGGTCCGCTCGGCGAGCTGGGCCGCCAGCTCGCCGTTCTGCGCCTCCGGCGCCTCGGCGGGCGCCTCCTGCTCGGCGGCCGGGGCGTCGCGCACCTGGCCCGTCTCGGGATCGATCTTCCGGTTGTCGCGGATCACTGGCTCCTCGTGCCCGTTTTCACGCGGCGGCATCACTGGTCCTTCTTCGGCTGGTCTTCGTCGACGATCTCGGCTTCGACCACGTCGTCATCGGCCTTCTGGCCCTCCTGGCCGGACGTGGCGTCCTGCGGGCCGCCCTCGCCGGCCTGCTGGCCCTGGCTCTGGGCGTAGATCGCCGAACCCATCTTCTGGCTGACGGTGGCGAGCTTCTCCGCCGAGGTGCGGATGACGTCGGTGTCGGTGCCCTCCAGAGCCTTCTTCAGCTCGGTCAGGGCGTCGTTGACCTCGGTCTTGACGTCGGCGGGAACCTTGTCGTCGTTCTCGCGGAGGAACTTCTCCGTCTGGTAGGCGAGCCCGTCGGCGTTGTTGCGGACCTCGGCCTCCTCGCGGCGCTTCTTGTCCTCCTCGGCGTACGACTCGGCCTCGCGCATCATCCGCTCGATGTCGTCCTTCGGCAGCGCGGAGCCGCCGGTGATCGTCATCGTCTGTTCCTTGCCCGTTCCCAGGTCCTTGGCGGAGACGTTGACGATGCCGTTGGCGTCGATGTCGAAGGTGACCTCGATCTGCGGGATGCCGCGCGGCGCCGGCGCGATGCCGGTCAGCTCGAACGTGGCCAGCTTCTTGTTGTAGGAGGCGATCTCGCGCTCGCCCTGGTAGACCTGGATCTGCACCGACGGCTGGTTGTCCTCGGCCGTGGTGAAGACCTCGGAGCGCTTGGTGGGGATCGTCGTGTTGCGCTCGATGATCTTCGTGAAGATGCCGCCCTTGGTCTCGATGCCCAGCGACAGCGGGGTCACGTCGAGCAGCAGGACGTCCTTGACCTCGCCCTTGAGCACACCGGCCTGCAGGGCGGCGCCGATGGCGACGACCTCGTCCGGGTTGACGCCCTTGTTGGGCTCCTTGCCGCCGGTCAGCTCCTTCACCAGTTCGGACACGGCGGGCATGCGGGTCGAGCCGCCGACGAGCACCACGTGGGCGATGTCGGCGACCTTGATGCCGGCGTCCTTGATGACCTGGTTGAACGGGCCCTTGGCGCGATCGAGCAGGTCGGCCGTCATCCGCTGGAACTCCGCGCGCGTCAGCTTCTCGTCGAGGTGCAGCGGGCCCTCGGCCGAGGCCGTGATGTAGGGCAGGTTGATGTTGGTCTCGGACTGGCTGGACAGCTCGATCTTGGCCTTCTCCGCCGCCTCGCGCAGGCGCTGCAGGGCCATCTTGTCCTTGGCCAGGTCGACGCCGTGGGCGTTCTGGAAGCGCTTGACGAGCTCGTCGACGACGCGCTGGTCCCAGTCGTCGCCACCGAGGTGGTTGTCACCGGAGGTGGCCTTGACCTCGACGAAGCCGTGGCCGTCCTCCTGGCCGACGTCGAGCAGCGACACGTCGAAGGTGCCGCCACCGAGGTCGAAGACCAGGATGGTCTGGTCCTGCTCCTTGTCGAGCCCGTAGGCGAGGGCCGCGGCGGTCGGCTCGTTGATGATGCGGAGCACGTTGAGGCCCGCGATCGTGCCGGCCTCCTTGGTGGCCTGCCGCTGGGCGTCGTTGAAGTAGGCCGGGACGGTGATCACGGCGTCGGCGATCTTCTCGCCGAGATAGGCCTCGGCGTCCTGCTTGAGCTTCTGCAGGACGAAGGCGCTGATCTGCTGCGGCGAGAACTTCTTCCCGTCGATCTCCTGGGACCAGGTGGTGCCCATCTCCCGCTTGACCGACCGGATCGTCCGGTCCACGTTGGTGACCGCCTGGCGCTTGGCGACCTCGCCGACCAGGACCTCGCCGTTCTTTGCGAAGGCGACCACGGACGGCGTGGTCCGCGAGCCCTGCGCGTTGGCGATGACGGTGGGCTCACCGCCCTCGAGGATCGAGACGACAGAGTTGGTCGTCCCAAGGTCGATACCTACCGCACGTGCCATGAGTGAGTCCTCGTAGTCAAAGTTGAGTCTGTCAGACTCAAGCTAACGGATATGTGTCTTCTTTGGCAAACGACTTGAGCCTACTCGACTCAACCCTCATGAGCGCCGATACATTCCCGCAATAAGGGCCCACATCACGCGCAACGGTGCAGAAGGGCCAGGGGTTCCGCGCACAGCGAACCCCCGGCATCGTGGGTGCGTTGCCGGGGGTCCGCGGGCCGGAAGGCGGTCGTTACGGCTTGGCGCCGTCCACGACCTTGCGCTTGCCGAGGGGCTTCTTCAGCTTGACCGTGGTGGTCTTCTCGATTGCGATCATGATGCAGGAGACGTTCTCGGCCTTGGGCGACGTGCCCTCGTACAGGGTGACCGTGACGCGCTTGGACGTCTCCTTGACCTTGACGCGGTCCAGCACCGTGCAGGGCTCCACCCCCGACTGCCACGTCAGCTGGAGCTTCTTGCCCTTGGAGACCGGCTTGGCCTTGGTCCAGCGGGCCTTGTGCACGTTGATGGCGTTGCCTGTCGGCTTGACCTGCTTGGGCGCCTTCGAGGGCGCCTTGCTGGGCGTGGTGCCGACCGGGTTGGACACGACGGGCGGCTTGTCCTGGCTGGGGGAAGAGGCACGCTCGGCAGGCTGGGCCGTGCCGCAACTCGTCGCCAGCATCAGACATCCGGCCAGAAGGGTCGCTGTCATTGTCCGCATACCCCTACGACGGATCCCGCCAGTCGCCGGTTCACCCTAGTGTGGTCCTGTGCTCCGTCAGGCATTGCTCGCTGTCTCCAAGAGCCGGCGCGCCGAGCGCGTCATCACCACGTCGCCGCTGACCGCGGACGTGGTCAGGCGCTATGTCGCCGACGACGTCGGCGCCGCCGTCGACAGGCTGTCCCGCAAGGGCCTGCGCGTCTCCGTCGACCACCTCGGCGAGGAGGTGACCGGCCGCTCGCAGGCCGAGAGCACCGTGACCGCATACCTGTCGCTGCTCCGCCTGCTGCCTCCGGGCGCCGACGTCTCGGTCAAGCTTACGGCGCTCGGGCTGAGGCTGTCGGAGGAGCTCGCGTTCGACCACGCCGCGGCCATCTGCAGGGCCGCCGCGGCCAGGGACGTCACCGTGACGCTCGACGCGGAGGAGCACGACACGATCGCCAAACTGCACGCCGTGCACGTCGCGCTGCGCAAGGAGCACCCGGACGTCGGCGTCGTGGTGCAGGCCTACCTGCCCGACTCGCTCGACCGCTGCGAGCAGCTCGGCGACGCCAGGGTGCGGCTGTGCAAGGGCGCCTACACCGCTCCCGGCGCCTACTCCTCGACCGCCGACGTCGACCGCTCGTTCGTACGCTGCCTGAAGGTGCTGATGGCCGGCGCCGGCCATCCGATGGTCGCCACCCACGACCCCAGACTCGTGCGCATCGCCTCGACGCTCGCCGTGCTCGACGGGCGCGACCCGACCGGCTTCGAATATCAGATGCTCTACGGCGTGCGCCCCGACGAGCAGGCCCGCCTGGCGGCACTCGGATTCACGGTGCGCGTCTACGTCCCCTACGGCGCCGACTGGTATCCCTACCTCATGCGCCGCCTGGCGGAGCGCCCCCGCAACCTGGCCTTCTTCCTGCGCTCCCTGCTCTCACGGGGCTAGCCCGCCGGTAAGCTGCATCAGCGTCTATTCCTCGAGGGGCGGAAATGATCGCGATTCTGGGCACGGGCAAGATGGGCGAGGCGCTGCTGTCCGGGCTGCTGCGCGCCGGCTTCAAGCCCGGCGACATCATGGTGACCACGCGCAGGGCCGAGCGGGCGCAGGCACTGCGCGAGTCCTACGGCGTGCGCACCGTCCCCAACGTCGAGGCGGCCAAGGCGGCCGACACGCTGATCCTGGCCGTCAAGCCCCAGGACATGGCCACGCTGCTGGCCGAGATCGCCCCCTGCGTGCCCGCCGACCGCCTGGTGATCACCGCCGCGGCCGGCATCACGACGTCGTTCGTGGAGCAGCGGCTCGGCGTGGACGTGCCGGTGGTCCGGGTGATGTCCAACACGCCGATCAGGTTCGACGAGGCGATGAGCGTCATCTCGGCGGGCGCGCACGCGGGCGAGGAGCACCTCAGGCTCGCCGAGGCGCTGCTCAGCCCCGTCGGCAAGGTGCTGCGCATCCCCGAGTCGCAGCAGGACGCCGCCACCGCGCTCTCCGGCAGCGGCCCCGCCTACTTCTTCTACCTCGTCGAGGCCATGGTCGACGCGGGCATCCTGCTCGGCATGCCGCGGGCGGCCGCGCTCGACATGGTCACCCAGTCCATCGTCGGCGCCGCCGTGATGTTGCGCGACTCCGGCGAGCACCCGGTGATCCTGCGCGAGGCCGTCACCTCTCCCGGCGGCACCACGATCGCGGCCATAGCAGAGCTGGAGCGCCACAGCGTGCGGGCCGCGTTCCTGGCCGCCATCGAGGCGGCCCGCGACCGCGGCCGCGAGCTCGCCTCCGGCTGACCGCTCACGCGTCGCGCCGCCGCAGCAACACGGCGCCGGCGACCAGGGCCACGGCGATCCAGGCCATGTAGACGCCGAAGCCGCTCCACGCGCCGAGGTGCTCGTTGCCGTGGCCCGTCACGACGAGCATGCCCGCGTTCGTGGTGAAGTGCGCGGCCACGACATCGCCCCACTGCCCGGGAAGCTGGTTCGTCACAGGGGGGACCACCAGGATCAGCGCGATGACCGACACCACGGCGCCGGGTGTGTGCCGGATCAGCGTGCCGAGCCCGAGCCCGAACAGGCCGCACGCGGTCAGGTAGAGAGCCGAGCCCAGAGCGACCTGGACGGCGGCGCCCGCGTCGAACGTCGCCGGCCGGGAGATCGCCAGGCCGATGGCGAGCGTGCAGGCCAACGCGAGCGTGCAGACCACCATCGAGGTCACGGCGAACACCACGACCTTGCCGGTCAGCAGGGAGAGGCGCCTCGGCACGGCCATGAGCGAGACGCGGATGGCCCCCGTACGGTACTCGCTGGAGATCACCAGGACACCGAGCGCGGCCATGGGCAGCGAGGCGAGCATCACGCCGCCCAGGCTCAGCGAGATCGCCTGCGCCCCGTCTACCGGATCGTCGGCCGTGCCGTTGAGCAGGGCGGACATGCCCAGCAGCAACAGCACCGCGATGGCCAGCGTCCACACCGTGGAGCGCACCGAGCGGATCTTGGTCCATTCGGACCTGAGGATGTCGATCATGAGGTGAACTCCAGGCTGTCCTTGGTCAGTTCCATGTACGCCGCCTCCAGCGACGGCTGCACGGACGTCAGCTCCTCCAGCGGGATCCCGGCCCGCGCGGTGAGCGTGCCGATCTCGACCGGGCTCATCGCGGTCACCCGGAGGTGGTCGTGGTGGAGCTCGCCCACCTTGATCAGCTCGGCGACCTCGGCCAACCGGGGCGAGCGCACCCGTACGTACCCCTGCGAACTGCGCCCGATGAACTCCCGCACGCTCGTGTCGGCGATCAGCGTGCCCCTGCCGATCACGATCAGGTGGTCGGCGGTCTGCGCCATCTCGCTCATCAGGTGGCTGGAGACGAACACCGTGCGGCCCTCGGCCGCCAGTCCGCGCATGAACGTGCGGATCCACAGGATGCCGTCGGGGTCGAGCCCGTTGACCGGCTCGTCGAACAGCAGGATCTCCGGGTCGCCGAGCAGCGCGGCGGCGATGCCCAGGCGCTGCGACATGCCCAAGGAGAACCCGCCGATCCGGCGCCGCGCCACCTCGCGCAGGCCCACGGTCTCCAGCACCTCGTCCACGCGGCCGTTCGGGATGCCGTTGCTCTGGGCAATGGCCAGCAGGTGGTTGCGCGCGCTGCGCCCGCCGTGCACGGCCTTGGCGTCCAGCAGCGCGCCCACCTTGCGCAGCGGGTGTGTCAGCTCGGCGTACGGCAGCCCGTCCACGAGCGCCGAGCCGCCGGACGGCCGGTCGAGCCCCAGGACCATCCGCATGGTCGTGGATTTGCCGGCGCCGTTGGGCCCGAGAAAGCCGGTCACCCGGCCGGGCTCGACGTCGAACGACAGGTCCGACACGGCGACCGTGCCGCCGTAGCGTTTGCTCAGGTTCGTTGCCCGTATCGCGGTCATGATCCCAGCGTGCCGTCGCCCGCGATCGTGCACCTCCTGCGCGGAACCGATTCCCGCGCGGGCGTCTGGGAGCCTGGTCCTACTCTCCCGGTTGGACGAGCCCCGCCTCGTAGGCGACGATCACGGCCTGCGCCCGGTCCCTGACGCCGACCTTGGCGAAGAGGTTCGTCACGTGGTTCTTGACGGTCGAGGAAGAGACGGACAGGGCCGCGGCGATCTCGGCGTTCGAGCGGCCGCGGGCGATCAGCACGAGGATCTCGCGTTCGCGTTCGGTCAGGCCGGCGACCTCGGCCTGCACCGGCTCCCGGCGCCGCGGGGGATCCGCGTCCCGGCCGTCGGCGGCGCGTACGAACGTGCCGATCAGCCTGGTGAGCAGGCGCGGCGCGACGGCGGACTCGCCGCGGTGCACCACGCGCACGCCCTCGATCAGCTCCTCGGGGGAGACGTCCTTGGGCAGGAACCCGCCGGCCCCCGCCCTGAGCGCCGCGAGCACGTTCTCGTCCAGGTCGAACGTGCTCAGCGCGAGCACCCGGACCTCCGGCAGCTCCGCGGTGATCAGCTCGGTCGCGCCGACTCCGTCGAGGCCGGGCATGTGCAGGTCCATCAGCACCACGTCGGGGCGCAGCCGCCGGCACAGGTCCACCGCCCGAGCGCCGTCGCCGGCCTCGCCGACCACGCCCATGTCCGGCTGGGCGTCGAGCATCAGCTTGAAGCCCATGCGCACCAGCTCGTGGTCGTCGGCCAGCAGCACTTTGATCACGGTGTCTCCAGGGGGATGCGGGCGTGCACGCGGAAGCCTCCCTGCGGGGCGCGGGGCCCCGTGGAGAGCCGGCCGCCGCACAACGCCACCCGTTCGGCCATGCCCCCGAGCCCGAACCCGGGCGTCTCGGACCCCTTGGCGCTGCCGTCGTCGAGCACCTCGACCTCCACGGCGTCCGGCTCGTACGCGAGCCGCACACTCGCCCGCGCGCCCGGCGCGTGCTTGCGCGTGTTGGTCAGCGCCTCCTGCACGATCCGGTAGACCGCGTGGTCCACGACGGCGGGCAGCGAAACGGGCTCGCCGGTCACGGTCAGGTGCGCGGGCAGCCCCGCCGAGCTGGCCTGCTTGATCAGCGTGGGCAGTCGGTCGGCGCCCACCCCCGTGGCGGCGTCCGGCCCTTCGTGGCCGTCGGCCCTGAGCACGTCGAGCAGGCGGCGCATCTCGGACATCGCCTGGCGGGCGGTCTGCTCGGCGCTCTCCAGGGCGTTCCTGGTGACCTCCTGCTCGGCCGGGAGCGTGGCCCTGGCGCCGCCGACCAGGGCGTTGATCACCGTGATGTGGTGGGCGACCACGTCGTGCAGTTCCCTGGCGATGCGCCGCCGCTCGGCGCTGACCGCGGCGTCGGCGGCTTCGCGCCTGCCGCGTTCGTGCAGCTCGCTCCTGAGCCGGACGATCTGACCGATCCCGACGGGCACGCCGACGTTGAACAGGGCCATCACCCAGCCGCCGGTGACCTGGTCCAGCTCAAGCACCGTCGCGTAGGCGGCGAACGCGCCCGCCGCGGCGATCGCGGTCGTGCGGCCGGCGGTGTAGCGGCCCAGGCTGTAGTAGGCGACGAGCGTGGGGACGTTGCTGGACGGCGTGACGTCCGTCGTCACGCCGACCACGTCGATCGCGGCGACCAGCGCGGTGACCAGAACCGGTCGGTGACGCCGCATGAGCAGGACCGCGACGGCGGCCAGGTAGGGCAGTGCGGTCAGGACCTGCGCGGTGTTCCCCACGGTGTTCCCCACGGCGAGCATGACGGGAACCAGAAGGAGCCCGGGAAGGCCGAGCACGAGCACCAGCGTCCGGTCGAAGACCTTGGGACGCCGGAAGAAGTGGATGAGCCGGAGTAAGGATCGCGCTGGGCGCACGCTAAGACACTAAGTCACGATTCGGAGAGGCCGCGGGGAGATGTCCACCGGATGAACCCGGGCTACAACGCGATGTCTGCGCTGCGGTAACGTCGGCGGCAGAGGGCGATCGCGGAGGGGTGCATGAGCCAGTCGACACGGGTGATCTGGGACGACGCGCTCACCTCCTACGACTTCGGGCCCGGTCACCCGCTCGCCCCCGTGCGGGTGGAGCTGACCATGGCGCTCGCCCGCGAGCTCGGCGTGCTCGACAAGGTGGAGCCGACCGGCTGCGTGCCCGCCACCGACGACGAGCTGGCCATGGTCCACGAGCGCCACTACATCGAGGCGGTCAGGCGCGTGTCCGCCGACGGCCGGCCCGACTTCGACGCCGGGCTCGGCACCACCGACAACCCGGCGTTCAAGGGAGTGCACGACGCCTCCGCGCTGATCGCCGGCGCCTCGCTGGCCGCCGCCCGCTCGGTCTGGGAGGGCTCGGCCGAGCACGCCGTCAACATCGCGGGCGGGCTGCATCACGCGATGCCCGCCATGGCCAGCGGGTTCTGCGTCTACAACGATCCGGCGCTGGCCATCGCGTGGCTGCTGCGCCAGGGCGCGAGCCGCATCGCGTACGTCGACGTGGACGTGCACCACGGCGACGGCGTGCAGGCGGTGTTCTACGACGACCCCAGGGTTCTGACGATCAGCCTGCACGAGAGCCCGCGCACGCTCTTCCCCGGCACCGGGTTCCCCGGCGAGACCGGCGCCGACGGTACGGCCGTCAACGTGGCGTTGCCCGCCGGCTGCGGCGACTCGGGCTGGCTGCGGGCCTTCGACGCGGTGGTGCCGCCGCTGCTGCACGAGTTCGGGCCGGAGATCCTGGTGACGCAGCACGGCTGCGACAGTCACGCGCTCGACCCGCTGGCCAACCTCATGCTGAGCGTCGACGGCCAGCGCACCGCCTACGCCGCACTGCACCGCCTGGCCCATGAGACGGCGGGCGGGCGGTGGATCGCGACGGGCGGCGGCGGTTACGAGCTGGTGCAGGTGGTGCCGCGGGCGTGGACGCACCTCATCGCGGAGATCGCGGGCCATCCGATCGATCCGGCCACGCCGACGGGCGACGATTGGCGCGCGTTCGTACGCCGGCGCACCGGCGAGACGGCGCCGCTGACCATGACAGACGGTCGTCATCCGGAATTCAACGACCTTTCCGGTGGTTATGACCCATCTGACCCAATTGACCGCGCGATCATGGCGACCAGGAACGCGGTCTTCCCCCTGCACGGGCTCGACCCCCTGCCCTGACGAGGAAGAAAGCAGTGCTGAGCCGCGACGAACTCCGAGAGCACCTTGTCCGCAGCCGCATCGCCGGCGATGTCGCGACCTCCCGCGAGAACAACCTCGACCACTACAGTTCCCTGGCCAACGGCGATCCCTACTACATGCTGGGGCTGACGTTCGACCAGCCGTGGCCCTACCGCGACATCCTGGCGCTGATGGCGAAGTCCGCCGGTGTGGTGTCCGACCCGTCGCACCGCTGGGGCCAGGACACCATCGACCCCGACCTGACGATCGACGCGCTCGACGCCATGGCCGAGCGCGTCGCCCACGTGTTGTCGCGGCCCGACCCCGCCGTGTTGTTCGCCACCGGGCATCCGACCGGCCTGCTCGCCGTCCACCTGCCGCTGGCCAGGCTCTGCGTGGAGCGCGGCGCGCGGCTGCTGACCCCAGGAGAGGGCTGGACGTACACGGGGTCGGGGTTCGCCCGGCCGCGGCAGATCCGCTATCTGCAGGGCGTCGCGATGCTCGACGACAAGGGCGGGTTCGTGCACACCCACGACGCCGACCCGATGCGCCACATGCTCTCCGAGCTGCGCGGCGAGCTGCCCGACCTGGTTATCGCCGACCACGGCTGGGCAGGAGCGGCGGGAGAGGCAGGTGCGCCCACAGTGGGATTCGCCGACAGCAATGACCCGGGGTTGTTCGTCGGTGAGGCTGAAGGGAAGATTGACGTGGTTGTGCCACTTGACGACAATGTGCTGCCGCGGCATTACACTCCGCTGACCGAGCGGCTCGTCACTCTGGTCTCACGAGCCCTTCGCGTCTAATTCGGTCATCCGCATACCGTCTTTTCGCGCCTGCATTCCAAGAGGCTCGCCGTCCCTTTGCCAACTTTTGGCAGAGCTCCGGCGACTCTTATGTGTGGCAACTTGGACAGTTCCAACGTCCGGGTGAGGTGCTCGACCCGGCGGCTGGCCAGCGACTTTGCTGGTTCGGCTGACAGGTGGCTCCGTCGACTGAGAAAATAGGGGGTTTGCGCACTCGGAGTCCCGACTTACGCTGACGGCAGTACACGTGCGTGAGCAATGGCACCAGTGGGGATAACCCGTAAACACGTGCGGAAGAGGCGTCCGATGGGTGCAGGCGAAAGACCTCTCAGTGAGGTGAAGTTCCTGACCGTGGCTGAAGTGGCGACGGTCATGAGGGTGTCCAAGATGACGGTGTACCGGCTCGTCCACTCTGGCGAGCTGCCGGCCATCAGAGTCGGCCGGTCGTTCAGGGTGCCTGAGCAGGCGGTACACGACTATCTGCGGGAGGCCTACATCGAGGCAGGTTAGCGTAGCGACGTGGCCGACCACGCGGACGACCATGTCGTGAGTGCTGTCGCGGGAGAGGCCCGGTCGCCTGAGACGCGACCGGGTGCTCACCCCCCAATGGGCGATCTACCGCCGATCGCCGGTAGTCTGTGAGCCGGTGTGCGCTCGCACTCCGTTCAAGACTTTAGTCACGACCTGGGGGTCCCGTGGGCTCTGTGATCAAGAAGCGCCGTAAGCGGATGGCGAAGAAGAAGCACCGCAAGCTGCTCAAGAAGACGCGCATCCAGCGGCGCAACAAGAAGTAATCCCGACGCAGCTGCGAGGCGCTGATGACCCACACCGTGCTCGTCACCGGGGTCTCGCGCCACATCGGCGCCCGGGTGGCCAGCGTTCTGTCTGCCGACCCGGACATCAGCCGCGTCATCGGAGTGGACACCGTGCCGCCTCCCTCGCTCACGCGAGACGGCGGCGTCTCGCTCGGACGTACGGAGTTCGTCCGGGTGGATCTGCGCAGCCCCGACATCGCCCAGGTGATCGCGGCCGCGGACATCGGCACCGTTGTGCACATGAGCCTCGTCAGCGCTCCGTCCAGGAGCGGCGGCAGGGCCGCCATGAAAGAGCACAACGTCATCGGCACCATGCAATTGCTCGGTGCCTGCCAGCGGTCGGCGACCGTGCGGCGCGTGGTGGTCCGCTCCACCACCGCCGTCTACGGCTCGTCGCCGCGCGATCCGGCGGTGTTCACCGAGGACCTGGAGCCGCACGACGGCCCCAGTCACGGCTATGCCAAAGACGCGGTCGAGGTCGAGGGCTACGTGCGGGGTTTCGCGCGGCGCCGTCCTGACGTGACGGTGTCGCTGCTGCGCTTCGCCAACTTCATGGGTCCCGGCGTCGACTCGCCGTTGACGCGCTACTTCACCCAGCCGGTGTTGCCGACCGTGCTCGGCTTCGACCCCCGGCTGCAGTTCGTGCACGAGGACGACGCGGTCGAGGTGCTGAGGCGGATGGCGACCGAGGATCACCCCGGCACGTACAACGTGGCCGGGGTGGGCGTGTTGCTTCTGTCGCAGTGCGCCAGGAGGGCGGGGCGGCCGTCGTTGCCGCTGCCCGCGCCCGCCTTCAAGACGCTGGGCAGCGCCGCGCGCGGGCTCGGGCTGGTCGAATACTCGCCCGAGCAGCTCAGGCTGATGAGCCACGGCCGGGCGGTCGACACCTCCAGGCTGGCGGACGAGCTCGGATGGCGGCCCAAGTTCACGACCGCGGCGGCCTTCGACGACTTCTTGCGCTCGCGCCGGCTGCATCCGGTCGGAGGTGTGCGGCATTGAGCGTTCCCGACGAGGACGCCCGCGTCATCCCCATCAGCGCGGCACCGTCCTACACCGACGAGCCCGAGTCCCTGGCGAGGCTGCTGGCGTTCGTGCGCAGGCGCATCACCGGCGACTACGAGGTCGACGAGTTCGGCTACGACGCCGAGTTGACGGACAAGGTCGTCCTTGAGCTGATCAGGCCCCTCTACCACCACTGGTTCAGGGTCGAGACGGCCGAGCTGAAGAACATCCCCGAGGAGGGCGGCGCGCTCGTCGTCGCCAATCACTCCGGCACGCTGCCGGTCGACGCGCTGATGTTGCAGGTCGCCCTGCACGACGAGGCGGGCAGGGCACTGCGGCTGCTCGGCGCCGACCTGGTCTACCAGCTGCCGCTGCTCAGCCATCTGTCCCGCAAGACCGGCCACACGCTGGCCTGCCGCGAGGACGCCGACCGGCTGCTGCGCAAGGGCGAGCTCGTCGGCGTGTTCCCCGAGGGGTTCAAGGGCGTCGGCAAGCCGTTCTCCGAACGTTACAAACTGCAGCGCTTCGGGCGCGGCGGCTTCGTGGCCTCGGCCATCCGCGCCGGGGTGCCCATCGTGCCCACCGCGATCGTCGGGGCCGAGGAGATCTATCCCAAGCTCGGCGACCTGAAGTTCCTGGCCCGGCTGCTCGGCCTCCCCTACCTGCCGATCACGCCGTTCTTCCCGCTGCTCGGGCCGCTCGGCCTGGTGCCGCTGCCGTCGAAGTGGATGATCGAGTTCGGTGAGCCGATCCGCACCGACGACTACGACCCGTCGGCCGCCGACGACCCCATGCTGGTGTTCAACCTCACCGACCACGTACGCGAGGTCATTCAGCAGCTGCTCAACGAGCTGCGGCTGCGCCGCGGGCACGCCTTCCCGCCCTTCCTGTGAATCCTTCTCCGGCGGTGCGACCGGAGCGGCGGCGCCGGCAGGCTCGGCGCAGCGGTGGCGGGCCTCAGCCCTGCGCGCGGTAGTGCCTGCGCAGGGCGATGCCTGCGGCGATGCCGCCCGCCACGGCCCCCACGCCGGCGGCGATGGGCAGCGCCGTCAGCGTGGCCTTGCGGCCGGTCCTGAAGTCCCTGATCGGCCAGTCGTGTTTCTTGGCGTATTCGCGCAGCTCGCTGTCGGGGTTGATCGCCACGGCGTGCCCCACCAGCGACAACATCGGCAGGTCGTTGGCCGAGTCGCTGTAGGCCGTGCACTCGGTCAGGTCGAGCCCTTCTCTGCGGGCCAGCGCCCTGACCGCCTCGGCCTTGGCGGGGCCGTGGAGCAGGTCGCCGACCAGCCGGCCGGTGTAGACGCCGTTGCTGGACTCGGCGACCGTGCCGAGCGCGCCCGTCAGCCCGAGCCGCTGGGCGATGACCCTGGCCAGCTCGACGGGGGTGGCGGTGACCAGCCAGACCCGCTGGCCCGCGTCGAGGTGGCTCTGCGCGAGCGCCCGCGTGCCGCCCCAGATGCGGTCGGCCATGACCTCGTCGTAGATCTCCTCGCCGAGGCGTACGACGTCGTCGACCTTGGCCCCGGCGACGAACGCGAGCGCGGTCTCCCTGGCCACCGCGATGTGCTCGGGGTTTTCGTTGCCGCGCAGCCGGAACACCGCCTGCCCCACCGCGAACTTGAACAGGTCGGACGTGGTGAACATGCCCCGGGTGGCCAGCCCGCGCGCGAAATGATAGATCGAGGCGCCGCGCATCATCGTGTTGTCGACGTCGAAGAAGGCAGCCGACTGGAGGTCGCGCTCGACCGGCGCGACGGTGACCGCCGCCTGTGCCGCGGCCTCGCCGGCGGCCTGGGGCTCCGTTCCGTGTCGTCGTCGCAATAGCCGCCACATGCGCTTCAGCTTATCGACCTACCCGGGGGCGACCAGACCTTCGATGTAGTCGAGGTAGCCCTCGGCCTGGGCCAGCTGGTCGCGCCTGAGCTGCCGCAACATGGGACCGACGACCTCCTTCTGGTGGCGGGCGAATTTTTTGATCTTAGGGGAGCGTGGCTCGGCCCGCCGCAGCCTGCTGACGCCGGCGCGCGTGGACTCCTCCATGTCCTTCAGCGTCTTGCCGACCAGCGGGCCGCCGTCGGAGGAGCCGAGGAGGCTGACGACCTCTTCCGCGCGGGTCTTGGCCGAGCGGAGCTCGCGTTCGGCGCGTGCGGCGTCGTTGGTGCTGAGCCCGACGAGAGCGCTCTCAGCGGCGCGCTTGAGCGGGTAGAGGGAGTCGCCGGGCACCGCCTGGTAGGTGACGAAGGACGCGGCCATCATGGCCGCCGAAAGCCCGAACGCGGCCAGCTGCGACAGCAGTGGTCCGCGGCGCGCGGGACGGCGGTGCGCGTGCCTGAAGCGTGCCGGCTCGTCGGGCGGGAACTCGGCGGAGACGCGCCCGCTGACCAGGTCGGCGCGCAGCCGCTCGCGGAAGACGGGATCGGGGGCGCCGCCGAGCGGCAGCCTGTGCAGCTCCGTCAGATGTTCGAGCACGCGCTCCCGCCGCTCGCGTGCCCTGCTCATGTCGGCTCCCTTACGGATCCTGCTGTGACATCTGCCTAACGAGGTGCCGATGGTGGAGGTTACGCCAGGTCGTGTTTGAGGGACCTGGCCAGCGCCCGGATGGCCCTGAACTGCAGTGCCTTGATCGCCCCGCTCTTCTTGCCCATGATCAGCGCGGTCTCCGCGAGCGACAGCCCGTGCAGGAAGCGCAGGACCACGCACTCTTGCTGTTCGGGGTTGAGCTCGCGGACGGCACGCAGCACCCGGTCGTGGATGATGGCCGTGACCACGGCGTTCTCCGGGATGTGCGACCCGTCGAGCGGGACGTCGATCACCTCTCCCGTCGGCACCTCCAGCCGGTAGCGGCCGGACTTGAAGTGGTCGGTCACCAGGTTCCGCGCGATGGTCACGAGCCAGGCGCCGAAGTCGCGGCCCTGCCAGGTGAAGTCGGCGATCCTGCGCAGCGCGCGCAGGAAGGTCTCGCTGGTCAGGTCCTCGGCGAGGGGGTGGGAGCCCACCCGGAAATAGATGTAGCGGTAGACGAGATCCACGTAGCGGTCGTAGAGCGTGCCAAAGGACTCCGTGCAGCCGTTCTTGGCATGAAGCACCAGCGTACGTATGTCTTCGGGCACTTCTTCGCGCACGGCGAGCTCGCCCGTCGGGGCAGGCGCGGCGCCCGCTGGCGCAAGCAGCCCGGTGAACGGCGACGAGTCAGGCATCCGGTATCCCTGGGGGTAAGGGGTGCGGCTGCTCGAACACTCTAGAAATCAACCGGAAATTCCACAATCCACAGCATGCTGGCATGACTAGGCGTAATCGGAAGATACCGTGTTACCGCGAATCCCCGCCGCCTGCGGCGCGCACCTCGCTGCCCTCGGTCCCCGAAGGTGGCCCGAGCAGGCACGTTTCGTCTACGGCTACCGGCTGGGAGGCATAGTCCGGCAGCATTGGAGTCACCATGGAGATCCTCGTTGCTGTCATAGCCCTTGCCGGTGCGCTCCTGGCCGCGATCGCGGCGGGCGCCCTGATCCAACGCCTGCGGGACGAGCCGGACGGCTGGCTGATCGCCTGGACCGTCGCGGTGGCGGCGCTCGCGCTGTCCCTGGGCGTGATCGCCATCGGCTCCTTTTTCGGATTCGGCAGCGTCACGTTCCGGATCTACCAGGTGACGGGATCGTTGCTGGCCCCGCTCTGGCTGTCGGTCGGCCTGGTGCAACTGCTGGCGGAGAAGGTGCCGCCGAGGTTCCTCGCGTGGCTGCTCGGCATCGCGCTCACCGTCGTCTCCGTCGCGATCATGATGTTCGACCCGCTCAGGGTCGAGGCGATGAGCGAGGAGCTGCCGTCGGCCGCGGCCGTCTGGGCGATCATCCCCAGCTACCTGCTGACCGGCGTGCACATCATCGACGCGCTGGTGATGCTGGCGATGCTCGTGGTAGCCGGCCTCAAATGGCGCAACGGCGACGAGTACGACACCGACAACCTGCACGCCTCGGCGGTCATCGTCCCGTCGGGGCTGGCCCTCGTGGGCGCGATGCGGTTCCCGGTGCCCCCGGTGTTCACCACGGCGCTGCTCGCGGTCGCCGCGGCGGCCGTCTGGTACACCGCGCTGCGGCCTCTGGCGCCGTACGACGACGATGAGGACGATTTCGGTCCCGAGCACGACGAGCGCCCGCCACGCGCTGACGATCGCTCTCAGCGCCGCGAGGAGCGGGCGCAGCACCGCGAGCAGCGGGGGGCCGTGCCGGCGGTCGCGCCACCGGTCGTCCCGCCGGTCGCTCCGGGTGAGCGGCCGATGTTCCGCGACGAGCAGCCCGCTCCCCGGGGCAGGCCCGAGGGCGTGCCCGCGGCCGATCCGCCGCGCAGGTCGTCGGGGCTGGGTGACCTGGTGGCCGAATATCGTGCCGGCGACCAGGAGGTCGACTACGCCGCCCGGATGGCGCCGCCGCCCGATGACGGGCCCTCGACCGGCTACATCATGAACGGCGGCGCGGCACCCGTGGGCGTGCCGCCCCAGCGGCCCGACTTCGCCATGCCGGGCACGGGCTCGGTCTTCCCCGGCGCCGACGTGTTCACCCCGGCGCAGCAGCAACAGGGCGGCGGCAAACCCTCGCCCAACATCTACGGCCTGCTCACCGTCTTCACGATCATGGACGGCGCGGGCGACGCGTTCGACCGGCTGGCCGAGGCCACCGTCGAGGCCGTACGCCGCGGCGAGCCCGACACGCTCGTCTACGCCTGCCACGCGGTCAAGTCGGCGCCGCTGCAGCGCATCGTCTACGAGCTCTACCGGGACGAGGTCGCCTACCGTGACCACCAGCGCCAGCCGCACGTCGAGAGGTTCATCAACGAGCGTCAGACGATGGTGCTGGCCACCAATGTCATCGAGCTCAACGTCAACGCGGCCAAGGTGGTGCCGCTGCCGACGGTGATGTTCTAGGCGTTCAGCGCGGCGCGCAGCCGGGCCTCGTCGACCCGCCAGAAATCGTGCTGCACGCCATCGATCAGGGTGACTGGGATCATTTCCCAGTATTTCTCCTTGAGCTCCTCGGAGGAGTCGATGCTGACCTCCTCCCACGGCACGCCGAGCTCGCCGGCCACTCTGGCGATGACCTCGCGCGCGTCGTCACACAGGTGACAGCCGGGCTTGCCGAGCAAGGTGATGCGATGCATGAGGCCAACGGTATGCGAGACGTCCGCCACTTCGTCCCCGCGACTTTGTGCATTGGTTCACAAAGGGATTAACCTGAAAGACGGTTCGATTCCGTTCACCGCGGTCCCCAAGCCGCCTGTTCCCTGGAGCTCCGGCACGTGAAGAGCCCGTCCCAACCCCGTGACCGCGGCATACCCGAGGCGACGGTCGCCAGGCTTCCGTTGTACCTGCGGGCGCTGCACGGGATGGCCGAGCGGGGCATCGCGACCGTCAGCTCCGAGGATCTGGCCGGGGCCGCCGGGGTCAACTCCGCCAAGCTCCGCAAGGATCTGTCACATCTCGGTTCGTACGGCACTCGTGGCGTAGGCTATGAAGTCGAATACCTCGTCTACCAGATCTCGCGCGAGCTCGGCCTGACGCAAGACTGGGCGGTCGCCATCGTGGGGGTCGGCAACCTCGGGCGTGCGTTGGCCAACTACGGCGGCTTCGTCTCCAGGGGTTTCCGGGTCGCGGCGCTCCTCGACGCCGACCCCGAAGTCGTGGGCGACACCATCGCGGGATTGAATGTGGAGCACATCGACGAACTGGAAGCCGTGATCGCCGGGCGTGGAGTTTCGATCGTGGTTCTGGCGACACCGGCGGCGGCGGCGCAGAAGGTGTGTGATCGCGTGATAGCCGTGGGGGTGACCAGCATCCTGAACTTCGCCCCAGTTGTGCTTTCGGTCCCGGATGGCGTCGATGTCCGTAAAGTCGACCTATCAATCGAACTGCAGATTCTCGCGTTCCACGAGCAACGCAAGGCTGGGGGGCCACTCATGGCGGTGGACGGTCAATGAGTGTTCTGTCTATCGGACTCAGCCACCGGACCGCGCCGGTGGCCCTGCTGGAGCGTGTCTCGGTGACGGGTGACGCGCTCGCCAAGCTCCTGCACGACGTGCAGGACGATCCCTGCGTGGCGGAGGCCATGGTCGTCTCGACCTGCAACCGGGTCGAGGTCTACGTCACGGTCGACCGCTTCCACGCCGCCGTCACCGCCGTCAGCCGCCTGCTGGGCGTGCACTCGGGCGTCCCCGTCGAGGAGCTCACGCCCCACCTCTACGTGCACTACGAGGAGCGGGCCGTCGAACACCTGTTCTCCATGGTGTGCGGCCTCGACTCCATGGTCGTCGGCGAGGGCCAGATCCTCGGACAGGTCCGCCGCTCGCTCCAGCTGGCCCAGCGCCGCGGCACCGTCGGCGCCACCCTCAACGAGCTGGTCCAGCAGGCGCTGCGGGTCGGCAAGCGAGCCCACCACGAGACCGGCATCGACCAGGCGGGCGCCTCCCTCGTCACCGCGGGCCTCGCCCTCGCCGGCGACGTGGCCGGGCGGCGGGCGCTGGTGGTCGGCGCGGGCTCCATGAGCTCGCTGGCCGCCACCACGCTGGCGAAGGCAGGGGTCACCGACATCGTCGTGGCCAACCGCACGTACGAGCGCGGCGTCCGGCTGGCCGAGACCGTCGGCGGACGGGCGGTCGAGTTCTCCGCCGTGGCCGGCGAACTGGCCGGCGCCGACATCGTCATCAGCTGC
The DNA here is from genome assembly GCF_004348345.1 of Nonomuraea longispora. Classification (GTDB taxonomy): domain Bacteria; phylum Actinomycetota; class Actinomycetes; order Streptosporangiales; family Streptosporangiaceae; genus Nonomuraea; species Nonomuraea longispora. Next base: position 74,418 of record NZ_SMJZ01000005.1, on the reverse strand, counting down.
ACCGGCGCGGGCCGCCACGTCATAACTCCCGGCATGCTGACCCGGCCGGTCTTCCTGCTCGACCTGGCGCTGCCGCACGACATCGACCCCGCCGTACGCTCCGTGCCCGGCGTCACGCTGGTCGACCTGGAGACGATCAAGGATTCGGGCGTCGGCGCGCGCGAGGGCGACGCCGTCGAGGCCGTACGCGCCCTCGTCGCGGAGGAGCTGAGGGCCTACCTCGACGCCGAGCGGGCCTCCAGGGTCACGCCGACCGTGGTGGCGCTGCGCAGCAAGGCGGCCGGCGTCGTCGAGTCGGAGCTCGGGCGTCTCCTCATGCGGGTTCCCGACCTGGACGAGCGGGCGCGCGACGAGGTGGCCATGACCGTGCAGCGGGTCGTCGACAAGCTGCTCCACGAGCCGACCGTGCGTGTCAAGCGGCTCGCGACCTGCCCGGGAGGCGATCATTATGCCGAAGCGCTGCGCGAACTGTTCGACCTTGATCCGTCGATGCCCGAGGCCGTGAGGGAGGTGGAGCTGTGACATCGCTTCCGTCCACCCTGCGGCTGGGCACCCGCCGCAGTCTGATGGCGACCAAGCAGTCCCAGATGGTCGCCGACGCCTACGTCCAGCGCACCGGCCGCGCGATCGAGCTGGTCGGCATCACGACGTTCGGCGACGTGACCAAGGCGCACCTCGCGCAGCTCGGCGGCACGGGCGTGTTCGTCAGCGCGCTGCGTGACAAGTTGTTCGACGACGAGGTCGACTTCGCCGTGCACTCGCTGAAGGACCTGCCCACCACGCAGGATCCGCGTTTCACGCTGGCCGCGCTGCCGGCCCGCCACGACCACCGCGACGCGCTGGTCGGGCCGCGCAAGTTCGCCGACCTCGCCCCGGGAGCCAGGGTCGGCACCGGTTCGCCCCGCCGGGTCGCCATGCTGAGCGCGTTGCGACCCGACCTCGACTACGTCCCGATCCGCGGCAACGCCGACACGCGCATCGGCAAGGTCGCCTCCGGCGAGCTCGACGCCGTCGTGCTCGCCTCGGCCGGCCTGCGCAGGATCGGCCGCGACGCGGAGATCGCGCAGATCTTCGAGGTCGAGGAGCTGCTGCCCGCACCCGGGCAGGGCGCGCTGGCGGTGGAGTGCCGTGCCGACCGCGCCGACCTGGTCGAATTCCTCGGCGTGCTCGACCACCCGCGCACCCGCTCCGCGGTGACCGCCGAACGCGCGGTGCTCAACGCTCTCGAGGCCGGATGCTCCGCACCGGTGGGTGCGTTCGCGGCCGATGCCGGGCACACTCTGAACCTGACCGCAGTGGTCGTCTCGATCGACGGCCGCGAGGCGGTCCGCAAGTCCGCCGCCGGCCCTCCTTCGGAGGCTGCTAACCTGGGCCGCCTCCTGGCGACCGAGATGATCTCCGCAGGGGCCGACAGATTGATGGGGGAGCAGTCCCATTGAGCTCCGATAGTCCAACCTCCGGTCTCGTCGCTTTCGTGGGCGCGGGTCCCGGCGATCCCAAGCTGCTCACGCTGCGCGCAGCCGAGCTGCTCGGCAAGGCCGGCGTGGTGGTGCTCGACACGGAAGCGCACGGCCCACTGCTGCGGCACTGCCGTGAAGGCGTCGAGGTCGTCGAGGGCGACCTCCAGTCCGCCGTCAGACGAGCCGCGCGGGGGGAGGTCGTGGTCCGCCTCTGTGAGGGCGACCCGACGCTGTTCTCCTCGATCACCGAGGAGGTCGGGGCCTGCGCCGCGGCGGGGGTGGACTTCGAGATCGTTCCCGGCGTGCCGTCCGCGACCGCCGTGCTCGACTACGCGGGCATCCCCGCGGCCAGTGAGGTGCCGGAGTTCCGGGTGGTCGACGCGGCACAGGAGCAGGACTGGCCCGTTCACGCCGCCTGCCGCGGCACCCTCGTGATCTACCACGGCATCGGCGACGCCGTCGCCATCGGCAAGGCGCTCATGGCCGGCGGCAAGCCCGACACCACGCCTGTCGCGGTCACCAGCGGCGGCACCACCACCGAGCAGTACACCGTGGTGTCCTCGCTCGGCCGGCTCCAGGCCGACCTCAAGCACGCCGGGTTCACCGAGCCGGCCCTCATCGTGGTCGGCGACGCCGTGGCGTCGCGCGACAGGCTGTCCTGGTTCGAGACCAAGCCGCTGTTCGGGTGGCGGGTGCTGGTGCCGCGTACGAAGGAGCAGTCCCGCAGTCTGTCGGAGCAGCTCGTCTCGTACGGCGCGGTGCCCGAGGAGGTGCCGACCATCTCGGTCGAGCCGCCGCGCACCCCGCAGCAGATGGACCGCGCCATCAAGGGCCTGGTCACCGGCCGCTACGAGTGGGTGGCCTTCACCAGCGCCAACGCGGTCAAGGCCGTGCGCGAGAAGTTCGAGGAATACGGTCTCGACGCGCGCGCGTTCGCCGGGCTCAAGGTGGCCGCGGTGGGCGACGCGACCGCGCGGGCCCTGGTCGAGTTCGGGGTCAAGCCCGACCTGCTGCCCTCGGGCGAGCAGTCGTCCGAGGGGCTGGTGGCCGAGTGGCCGCCCTACGACTCGATGCTCGACCCGATCAACCGCGTGCTGCTGCCGCGGGCCGACATCTCCACCGACACGCTCGTGGCCGGCCTCACCGAGCTGGGCTGGGAGTGCGACGACGTCACCGCCTACCGCACGGTGCGGGCCGCGCCGCCGCCCGCGCCCATCCGGGAGGCCATCAAGGGCGGCGGCTTCGACGCCGTGCTCTTCACGTCGTCGTCCACCGTGCGCAACCTCGTGGGCATCGCGGGCAAGCCGCACAACGTCACCGTGATCGCGGTCATCGGGCCGCAGACGGCCAAGACAGCCGAGGAGTTCGGGCTCCGCGTCGACGTCATGGCCGGCAAACCGTCCGCATCCGCTCTGGCCACAGCGCTGGCCGAGTTCGGAGCCAAGCAGCGCCAGGCGGCCGTGGCCGCGGGCGACATCCCGCGCAGGCCTTCACAGAACCGCCGGGGCGCCAGGAGGAGAGGCAGATGAGCGCGCGATTCCCCGTCGCACGTCCCCGCCGGCTGCGCGGGAGCTCCGCCCTGCGGCGCATGGTGGCCGGCACGCGGCTGCATCCCGCCGAGCTGATCCTGCCCGCGTTCGTCAAGGAGAGACTCGCCGAGCCGCAGCCCGTGGCCTCGATGCCGGGCGTGATGCAGCACACCCGCGACTCGCTGCGCAAGGCCGCCCACGAGGCGGCGCAGGCCGGGGTGGGCGGGCTGATGCTGTTCGGCATCCCGGCCGTCAAGGACGCGCGCGGTTCGGCCGCCGACGACCCCGACGGCATCCTGCAGGTAGCGCTGCGCGACGTGACCGCCGAGGTCGGCGACTCCGTCGTCGTGATGGCCGACACGTGCCTCGACGAGTTCACCGACCACGGGCACTGCGGCATCCTGACCCCCTCGGGCGACGTGGACAACGACGCCACGCTGGAGCGCTACGCCTCGATCGCGGTCGCCCAGGCGGCGGCCGGGTCGCAGATGGTGGCCCCGAGCGGGATGATGGACGGCCAGGTGGGGGCGATCCGGGCGGCGCTCGACGGCGCCGGCTACGGTGACGTCCCGATCCTGGCCTACACCGCCAAATACGCCTCCGCCTTCTTCGGGCCGTTCCGCGACGCCGCCGAATGCGCGCCGCAGTTCGGTGACCGCAGCACCCATCAGCAGGATCCCGCGGGCCCGCTGGAGGAGGCGCTGCGCGAGCTCCGCCTCGACCTCGCCGAGGGCGCCGACGCGGTCATGGTGAAGCCGGCGATGGCCTACCTCGACGTCATCGCCCGCTTCCGCGACGAGGCCGACGTGCCCGTGGCGGCCTACCAGGTGAGCGGCGAATACGCCATGATCGAGGCCGCCTCCGCCAACGGCTGGCTCGACCGCGACCGGACGATCACGGAGTCGCTGGTGGCGATCAAACGTGCGGGGGCCGACCTCATCCTCACCTACTGGGCCACCGAGGTGGCGCGGCGTCTTAACCGAGGGGTTCCCGTCAACGCGTGAGGCGCGTGCGTTAGAGTGCGACCAGACGAGAAAGCTGTCGCACGGTGGTCGCCACGGCCTCGACCAGGCACGCTGATGAGCAGGTTCTCGTCAGGCAACCAAGTGCCGGTGTGTCCCGCGTGTGCGTACGGCCCGGAGCCGGGACCTCCTCAGGCGCTGGACTCGACGGGAGACACCAATGGTGGGGGTACCACTGGCTCGGCGTACCGGAAAACGGTCGCGTCCGACTCGCATCGAGCTTGTGCTCGACTACGCCGCGATGGGCTGGCCCGTGGTCCCGGGGGCGTTCCCGCTGCGTCAGGGGCCGCGCGCGTGCTCGTGTGACCGCCTCGGCTGTCCCGACCCCGGCGCCCATCCGCTCTCGCCCGCCTGGCATCTGCAGGCCACGACCGATCCGGCGCTGCTCACGCGCTGGTGGCAGGCCGAGCCGGAAGCCAACGTGATTTTGCCCACCGGTCGCGTGTTCGACGTCTTCGACGTGCCGCTCGCGATCGGGCTCTCCGCCCTCACCCGCATCGACAACGCCGACGCGCACTCGGGCCCGGTCGCCGCGAAAGGCGACCGGGTCTTGTTCTACGTGGCCACGCGGGGCAACCCCGAGGACGAGGACGAGTGGTGGTCGTGCCACCTCGACTGCGACCCCGCCACGATCGACGACACGCCTGGGCTGCGCTGGCACTGCCGCGACAGCTACGTCGTCGCGCCGCCGTCCACGCTGCCCGCCGGGCAGCCGGTCTCCTGGCTGCGGGCTCCCGACGGTCTGCCCCTGCCCGACCCGCTGCGCATCCTGGAGTGGCTGGCCGACTGAGGTCATGACCTCTGCCACCGTGGCGGGCTCGTCCCGCGGCGAGGGGCGCGGAGGCCCGCGGATAACCTGGGTCGGTGAGCCGTACACAGAACTCCGAGGACCTGTTCGCCCGCGCCCGCCGGCTCGTGCCAGGGGGCGTCAACTCTCCGGTGCGCGCGTTCGGCGCGGTCGGCGGCACGCCCCGCTTCATGGCCTCGGCGCAGGGCCCCTACATCACCGACGTCGACGGCAACCGCTACGTCGACCTGGTCTGTTCGTGGGGCCCGATGATCCTCGGCCACCGCCATCCCGCCGTCGTGGAGGCCGTGTCCGAGGCGGCCTCCCGCGGTTTCTCCTACGGCACCGCCACGCCCGGCGAGGTCGAACTGGCCGAGGAGATCGTCGGCAGGGTCGCGCCCGTCGAGAAGGTGCGCCTGGTCAGCTCCGGCACCGAGGCGACGATGAGCGCCGTACGCCTGGCGCGCGGTTTCACCGGGCGGCCCAAGGTGATCAAGTTCGCCGGCTGCTACCACGGGCACGTCGACGCGCTGCTGGCCGCGGCGGGGTCGGGGGTGGCGACGTTCGGGCTGCCGGACACGCCGGGCGTCACGGGGGCCGCGGCGGCCGACACGATCGTGTTGCCGTACAACTCGGTCGAGGCCGTCGAGCAGGCGTTCGCCGCCGGCGACGTCGCGTGCGTGATCACCGAGGCGTGCCCGGCGAACATGGGGGTGGTCCCGCCGCGCGACGGCTTCAACGCGAGGCTGCGCGAGTTGTGCACGGCCCACGGCGCGCTGCTCGTCGTCGACGAGGTGCTGACGGGCTTCAGGGTGTCGCGCTCCGGCTGGTACGGCCTTGATCCGGTCGACGCCGACCTGATGACGTTCGGCAAGGTCATGGGCGGCGGGCTGCCGGCGGCGGCGTTCGGCGGCCGGGCCGACGTCATGGGCCATCTGGCGCCCGAGGGTCCCGTCTACCAGGCGGGCACGTTGTCGGGCAATCCGCTGGCCTGCGCGGCCGGGCTGGCCACGCTCAGGGCGCTGGACGACGACGTCTACGCGCGCGTGGACGCGGCGGCGTCCCAGGTGGGCGACGCGGCCTCCGAGGCGCTCGCGGCGGCGGGGGTGCCGCACCGGTTGCAGCGGGCGGGCAACCTGTTCTCCATCTTCTTCACGGAGACGGAGGTGACGAGCTTCGCCGGGGCCAATACGCAGGACACCGCCGCCTTCACGGCGTTCTTCCACGCGATGCTGGAGCAGGGCGTCCATCTGCCGCCGTCGGCGTACGAAGCGTGGTTCCTGTCGGCCTCGCACGACGACGAGGCGCTCGGCCGGGTCGCCGACGCGCTGCCCGCGGCGGCGAAGGCGGCCGCGGCCGCCGTTTCCTAGGCGGGCCGCCGCGAGAGGGCCTGAGGGACGTCCCGGAGGCGGCGGCGGGGCCTGCTGCCGGCGTAGAGCACGCCGGCGAGGATGAGCGCCGCCGCCAGCAGCGTGGGCCACGACAGCGGCTCGCCGGTCACCAGCGCCGCCGACGACAGGCCGAACACCGGCACGAGCAGCGCGTACGGCCCCACGGTCGAGGCGTCGTAGCGGCGCAGCAGCCATCCCCAGGCGCCGAAGCCGCCCAGTGTCGACAGGAACGCCACGTACGCGAGGGACAACCACCCTTCGAGCGGCACGTCCAGCGACGGGACCCCTTCCAGCACCAGGGACATGAGCAGGAGCGGTGGCGCCGACAGGGCGCTGACCCAGACCATGAAACGCAGGGAGTCGGGTGGCGCGGCCCGGCGCTGGACGATGATGCCGACGCTCCAGGCGGCCGCGGCGGCCACGCACAGCGCGAACGCGCCTATCGGGCCCGACACGCCGAAGTCGACGGCGACCAGGGCGAGCCCGCAGAAGGCGACGGCCAGCCCCGCGACGCGGCGCGCGGTGAGCCGCTCACCGAGCAGTGTGGCGGCGAACAGCACGGTGAACAGCGCCTGCGTCTGCAGGACGAGAGAGCTCAGCCCGGCCGGCATGCCTGCCCGCATGCCGACGAGCAGCAGGCCGAACTGGCCCACGCCGATGGCCGCCGCCACCCCGGCGACCCAGCGCCATGCGACTCCCGGCCGCCCCACGAACAGCAGGGCGGGGAACGCCGCCAGGGCGAACCTGAGGGCGGCGTACTGCAGGGGTGCGAAGTGCCGCAGGCCGGTCTGCATGACGACAAAGTTGAAGCCCCAGACGGCGGCTATGCCGACGGCGAGGGCGAGGTGGCGGGGGCTCACTCAGCGCGTGGGCTTCTGGTAACGGATGCGCTGCTCGCGGGCCTGCTCGGCGAGCACCTTGAGGTACGACACGCTGTGGGGACGCTCTTGCTTCTTCCGCTTGATGATTCGCATGCATCTATTTTTGTCTGCTACACATTCAACCACAAGCGAGACTTTCTACGCTAAACCATTTAGACTGACTTACATGTTGGACTTGAACCGGCTCAAGGCACTTCACGCTGTGCACGTCTACGGGTCGGTCGGAGCGGCCGCCGACGCGCTGATGGTCACCCCCTCGGCGGTCTCCCAGCAGATCGCCAAACTGGAGCGCGAGACCGGCGCCACGCTCATGGAGCGCAACGGGCGCGGTGTGCGGCTGACCGACGCGGCGGGTCTGCTCGCCGAGCACGCCGAGCGCATCCTCGCCCTGGTCGAGACCGCGGAGGCCGACTTCGAGGCGCTGCGCGGCGAGGTCGTCGGCCGGCTGAACGCCGCGGCCTTCCCCACCGCCTCGCGCGGCCTCATGCCCGCCGCCCTGGCGGCGCTCAGGAAACGCCACCCCGAGCTGTGGGTGCAACTGCACGAGCGCGAACCTGAGCGGGTCGTGCGCGACGTGGCGAGGGGCGAGCTCGACCTGGGCGTGATCCAGGACTGGCTCAACAGGCCCATGGCCATCCCCGACGGCCTGTCCAGGGCCACGCTGCTCGACGACGTCGCCGACGTCGTGATCCCCGCCGACCATCCGCTGGCGGGCAGCAAGGAGCTGGAGCTGGCCGAGTTGCGCGGCGAGCGGTGGATCAGCGGCTCGCCCGGCACGGTCTGCCACGACTGGCTGGTGTTCACGCTGCGCAGCGCCTCGGTCGAGCCGGTGATCGCCTGCATGGCCGAGGAATATCCGACCCAGCTCGCGCTCGTGGCCGCCGGGCTGGGCTGCGCGATCGTGCCGCGGCTCGGACGTGACTGCGTGCCCGGCGGCGTGCGCCTCGTCCCCCTCCGGCCGCGCCAGTCGCGCCGCATCTACGCGATCTGGCGCTCCGACGCCGCCCGCCGCCCCGCCATCAAGGCCATGGTCGACGCGCTCGCCGAGGCGAGCAGGACACAGGAGAACGCCTGGGCCGTCAGCTGAGCGTGACGGCCACGACGCCGCCGACGATCACGCCGGCCGCCAGCAGCCGGCGTCGCATGTCGCCCTCGGCCAGCAGTCGCCCACCGAGCACGACGCCGATCAGCACGCTGATCTCGCGGGCCGGCGCCACCACGCTCACCGGCGCCATCGTGAAGGCGAACAACACCAGGGCGTACGAGACGAAGATCAGCACCGCCGTCCCCACGATCCGGGACCGGTGCTCCCGCCACACGGGCAGCACCAGCTTCCGCCGCGTGCCCAGCACGACGGGCGCGAGCACGAGGGCGCGCAGGGCCTCGCCGAGATAGTTGAGCATCAGCGGCGCCACCGCGAACGCGCTCACCACCTGCGAGTCCCACACCGTGTAACCCGCGATGAACACCCCCGTGAGCAGTCCCGGCGCCACCTCCTTGAGCCCGACCTTCGCCGAGCCGCCGCTGAGCATGAACACGCCCACCCCGACCAGCACGATCCCCGCCACGCCGGCGGGCGACGGACGCTCCCCGAGGAACAACACGGCCGCCAGGCTGGCCAGCATCGGTCCCGTGCCGCGCGCGACCGGGTAGACGACCGACAGGTCGGCGGTGCCGTACCCCCGCTGGAGCAGTACGAAGTAGCCCAGGTGCAGGGCCATGCTGCCGCTGATCACGGCGAGGTTCTGCCAGGTCGGGAAGGTGCCCGTGACGATGAGGAAGCCCGCGAACAGCGGGGCCCACACGACCGCCGCCGCGACGGCGACGAGCCAGACGAAGACGAGGCCGTCGGCCTCGGAGGCCTTCTTGCTCAGCACGTTCCACGAGGCGTGGGCGACGGCGGCGACCAGAATGAGGACAAGTGCCCATGGACTCAAGCCGGCGCCTCCTCTCGGAGGGGCGACTTTACCGTCGCGTGAACGACGGGCGAACACGGGCCCACGGACTCGGGGCGTGGTTCGGCGCGATCGAGCGGATAGGCTGTGCCCACCATGGCTGAAATGACCGTCGTCCACCTTCTGCGCCACGGTGAGGTGCACAACCCCAGAGGCATTCTCTACGGCAGGCTGCCCGGCTACCACCTGTCCGAGACCGGCCGGCTCATGGCCGAGACGGTCGCCAAGGCGGTCGGCGGTCGTGACATCGTCGCCGTCTACAGCTCGCCGCTCGAGCGGGCGATGGAGACCGCGGCGCCCCTCGCCGACAGGCTCGGTCTCGAGATCACGCAGGACGTCCGGCTGATCGAGGCCGGCAACCTGCTGGAGGGCCGCACGGCGGGTCCCGGCCTGGCGTTGCTGCGCAATCCCCGCAACTACCGCTATTTCTGGAATCCGCTCCGCCCGTCCTGGGGCGAGTCCTATCCGGCCATCGTCCGGCGCATGCGCTCGGTGATCGACGACGCCAGGGCGGCGGCGCGCGGGCACGAGACGGTGCTCGTCAGCCACCAGCTCCCCATCTGGGCGATCAGGATGGCCGCCGAGCGGCGCAGGCTCTGGCACGATCCCCGGCGCAGGCAGTGCGCGCTGGCGAGCCTCACCACGTTCACGTTCGACGGGGGCCGGCTGGTCAGCGTGGGCTACAGCGAGCCCGCCGGTTCGCTCGATCCCGGCCCCTCCGTTCCCGGGGCCTGAGGCGCTCCCCGGTGTCCGGGCCGGGCCACGCCGCCGGTAGAGTTGCAAGCTCTACCGGTTGTAGTACAAGGAGATCATCCTCCGTGCGCACCAAGTCCATCTCTCTCGTTCTCCTGGCTGCGATGGTCGCCGGCTGCGCGGGCAACCAGAGCGGCCAGCCGCAGGCGGGTGACACCCGTTTCGTCGCGGGCGACGGGAAGATGCAGGTGTTCGAGGCGGGCGAACGCAAGCCGGCGCCCGCGATCGAGGGCCCCACGCTCGACGGGGGCACCGCGTCGCTCGCCGCGCACAAGGGCAAGGTCGTGGTGCTCAACTTCTGGGCCTCGTGGTGCGGCCCGTGCCGGGCGGAGGCGCCCGTGCTCAAGGAGGTCGCCGCCAAGACCAAGAACAGCGGCGTCGAGTTCCTCGGCGTCGACTTCAAGGACCGCCAGGCCGACGCGCTGGCGTTCGAGCGCACCGAGAAGACCGGCTATCCCCACCTCTTCGACCAGCCGGGAAAGGTCGCGCTGGCCTTCCAGGGCACGGTCCCGCCGGCCGCCATCCCGTCCACGCTGATCATCGACGAGCAGGGCAGGATCGCGGCCAGGGCGCTGGGCGCGGTGAAATACACCGACCTGCTCGACGCGGTCACCAAGGTGCGCGATGAGTGACGTCGTAGCCTCGGGCTCGCTGCTGCTCGCGGTGCCGATCGCGGTGCTCGCCGGGGTGGTGTCCTTCCTGTCGCCGTGCGTGCTGCCGCTGGTGCCCGGCTACCTGTCGTACGTGACCGGCATGAGCGCCGACCCCAGGCGGTGGCGTCTGGTGTTCGGCACGGTCCTGTTCGTGACCGGCTTCGGGCTGGTCTTCGTGCTCAGCGGGGCGCTGTTCGGCGGGCTCCGAGAGGTCATGTTCGGCAACGCCGAGATCATCACGCGGGTGCTCGGCGTGCTCACCATCCTGCTAGGGCTGGCGTTCCTCGGCGTCGTGCCCGCCCTGATGCGCGACGTGCGCATCCACCGGCTGCCGTCCGCGGGGCTGGCGGGAGCGCCGCTGCTCGGTGTGGTGTTCGGGCTCGGGTGGACCCCGTGCATCGGGCCCACGCTGGCCGTCGTGCTGGCCCTCGGACTCAACGAGGGCAGCGCGGGGCGCGGGGCTCTGCTCGCGTTCGCGTACGCGCTCGGGCTCGGGCTGCCGTTCGTGGGGGCGGCGCTCGCCTACAGCAAGGCGCTGCGTACGTTCCGGGCCGTCCGCAGGCACTCGCGCCTGATCACCAGGTTCGGCGGCGGCATGATGGTGGCCGTCGGCGTGCTGCTCGTGACCGGGCTGTGGGGAGAGCTGATCGCCGCCATACAGGGCCTGATCGGCGCCTTCGAGCCGGTGATCTGATGAGCGTCCAGGAGCTGGAGAAGCCGCGTTCGCCCAGGCCCGCAGGGCTCGGCCCGGTCGGCTGGCTGCGCTGGGGGTGGCGCACCCTCACCTCGATGCGGACGGCGTTGATCCTGCTGTTCCTGCTGGCGCTCGGCAGCGTGCCCGGCTCGGTGGTGCCGCAGCGCGGCGTCGAGCCCGACAAGGTGGCCGCCCTCTACGAGCAGAACCCGACCCTGGCCGAGTGGTACGACAGGTTCCAGCTCTTCGAGGTGTTCGGCTCGGCCTGGTTCGCCGCCGTCTATCTGCTGCTGTTCGCCTCGCTGGTCGGCTGCATCGTCCCGCGCACCGCGACCTACCTGCGCGAGCTGCGACGCAAGCCGCCCGCCGCGCCGAAGCGGCCCGCCAGGCTGCCCCACTCGGCCACGTTCGACGGCGAGCTCACGGTCGAGCAGGCCGCACGGCGGCTGCGCAGGATGCGCTTCCGCGTCGCCACCGGCGACGGCTGGGTGTCGGCGGAGAAAGGTTACCTGCGCGAGACGGGCAACCTGTTCTTCCACGTCGCCCTGCTGGGCATCCTGGTCGCGATCGGCGCCGGCTCGCTCTTCGGCTACCGGGGCAACGTCCTCGTCGTCGAGGGCGACGGGTTCGCCAACACCGTGGCCGCCTACGACCGGTTCACGCCCGGCAGCCAGGTGTCGGCGGAGTCGCTGGAGCCGTTCTCGTTCCAACTGGCCGACCTCAAGGTCTCCTACCAGGTGACGGGCGACAGGAAGGGCCAGGTGCTCGACTACTCGGCCCACCTGAAGGTCAACGACTCGCCCGAGGCGCCGGCCCGCGACTACCAACTCAAGGTCAACGAACCTCTCGACGTGGACGGCACCCAGAGTTACCTGATCGGCAACGGCTACGCCCCCGTCTTCAGGGTGACCGACGGCAAAGGCCAGGTGGCCTTCGAAGGGCCCGTGCCGTGCCTGATCGAGGACAAGAACACGATGACGTCCGGATGCGTGGTCAAAGCGCCCGACGCGCAGCCGGAGCAGCTGGGCTTCCTGCTGCGGTTCCTGCCCACCAGCGTGCCGCTGACCGACGGCAGCCACGCCTCCGCCTTTCCCGGCGAGCTCAACCCCGAGGTGCAGGTGCTCGGGGCGTTCTCCGGCGATCTGGGCGTGCGCTCAGGCCGGCCGCAGTCGGTCTACGAGCTGGCGCCGCCCGAGGTGATGAAGAAGCTCAACCCGCTGCTCATGGCCTCCGACACGCCGAAGCCGCTGGCCGTGGGCCAGTCGGTCGACCTGCCGGGCGGGGTGGGCAAGATCGAGTTCATCGGGGTCAAGGAGTGGATCACGCTCCAGACGGCCTACGACCCGGGCCGCGTGCCCGCGCTGGCGGCCGGCGGCACCGCCGTCGTCGCCATCGCGCTGTCGCTGATGATCAGGCGGCGCAGGGTGTTCGTACGGATCGACGCCGGCAAGGTCGAAGTGGGCGGCCTGACCCGCACCGAAGGCTCCGCGGCGGCTTTCGCCGAGGAGTTCACCGACATCGTCAAGGTTCTAGCAGCAGGAGAAAAGGATGTCCGCTGAGCAACTCGCAGAGCTGAGCGACCTTTTCGTCGTCGCCGCCGTCCTGCTCTATCTCGTCGCCATGATCGGATTCGCGATCGAGCTCGCCTTCGGCCGGGCCCGTCCCGGCGTGGCCGAGCGGTCCGCCGACGGCCCGCTCGGCGCGAAGAAGCCGGTCACGGTCGGCGCGGCGGCCGGAGACGGGGAGCAGGGCCGTGACGCGGCCACAGGGCTCCCGGCAGACCACGTGGACGCGGGCGGCGCCGCGGCGTCCGAGGACGACGACGGCGCCGTGGCCGCCGGTGGCGTCGCGGCCTCCCAGGGTGACGGCGGCGCGCCGCCGTCCAGGGCCGTGGCCAGGGCGGGAACGGCCGCCCTCGCGCTCGCCTGGCTCGGCTGGGCCGCCAACCTCGGCGCCATCGCCACGCGCGGCCTGGCCGCAGACCGGTGGCCCTGGGGCAACATGTACGAGTTCGTGGTGGCGATCTGCTTCGCCGCCGTGACCGCGTTCCTGGTCACCCAGTTGCGCGCGAACGTACGTTTCCTGGGTTCCTTCGTCATGGTCACCGTGGCGCTCGGCCTTGGCCTCGCGGTCAAGGCGTTCTACACCACCGCGGGGCCGGTCGTGCCGGCGCTCGACTCGTACTGGATCGCCATCCACGTCTCCGCCGCGATCGTCGCCAGCGGCCTGTTCATCATCGCGGGCGTGTCAGGTGTGCTCTACCTGCTGCGCGGCGACGGGCTCTCGCGTCTGCCGGCCCGCGCCGACCTGGAGCGGGTGGCGCACCGGGCGATCGTGCTCGCGTTTCCTGTGTGGACGTTCGCCGTCATCGCGGGCGCCCTCTGGGCGGACCGGGCGTGGGGCCGCTACTGGGGCTGGGACCCCAAGGAGGTGTGGGCGTTCATCACGTGGGTCGCCTACGCCGCCTACCTGCATGCCAGGGTGACGGCCGGTTGGCGGGGGAGGTCGGCGACGATCGTGCAGTTGGTGGCTTTCGGTTGCCTCCTGTTCAACCTGATCGGGGTCAACATCTTCTTCGACGGCCTGCACAGCTACGCCGACGTGGATTAACTGACGTCATCGCCGCGCATGCGGCGGTCGAGGTCGCGGAGGAAGTCGGGGTCGTCGTCCGGTCCCTTCGGCGTGCCGGGGCCCGGGGGGACGGGCCATGCCGCGCGCGGGGCCCGCGGACGGCCCCGGACCATCCACACCACCCCGCCGAGCAGCGGGATCAGCACGACAATCAGGATCCAGAGCGCTTTTGGTACGTTCCTAACTTCGTCTTCCGGCGTGGTGACCACGTCGAAGAGGGAGAAGAGCCAGAAGGCGAGCAGCCCCAGGCCGATTAGAACACCTGCCATGCCCGAACTGTAAGCCATCCTCAGCGTGATCGTGCCGCTTGATGTCCCATTTCGGGTGACTAGGGGAAGATCGACGTCGTACGGTGGAACTCGATGTGCCGGTCTGCATGGACTTCATGGCGTTGAGAGGTGCGATGGCCTTTTCTCAGGACAAGGGCCGGCATCGACGCGGTCGTTGGTGGCGGCGCGGCTCCTATCTCTTCTCCCGGCGCGGCGAGGCGCCTCCCGACTCCGAGCGCTCGTTCTGGCGCAACGCCCGTGAGAGGCGCAGGGAGGCCCGTGCGGCGGCCAAAGCACGTGAGGTCACGGACCGCCGCCGCCCGGCGGGCAGCGGCAAGCTCGGCGGGCGCCAGGAGCGCCCGTCCTGGCCTGGTGCCGAGCAGCCGGAACGCCGGACGTGGCCGGGGGCCGACCAACCGGACACCAGGCCATGGCCGGGGTCCGAGCGGCCGGAGCGCAGGTCCTGGCCGGGCGCGGAGCGGCCGGAGCGCACGACCTGGCCGACTGGTGAGGCAGGGACGCCGCCGGGCCGCCGGGAGCGCCAGGTGACGTGGGACGCCTTCGCGGTGCGCGAGCGCCGCGCACGCCTGCCCGCCGCCGTGGCCGAGCGTCCCGTCTACACCTGGTACGACTTCGAGCTCAACGACGGGCCGCCCAGAGCGCAGCCGAACCGGCCCGACCAGCCCTCGATGGGCGACGGTTTACGCCACTGCGGCAGCCTGGAGCGGATCCTGCACCGTCAGTGGGACGTCAGGAGGGGGCCGCCGTCCCCCGAGGTCGTGCACGCGGTGGAGAGCCTGGCCCGGCTGCCCGACGGGCTGAAGGACAAGCTCGCGGCCGGGCTCGAAGGCGTCTACGTCGGCGGGGGAGGCGTGCCCGACCTCGACGACATGGGTTACTTGCGCGGCGCCCCCCTGCCGTCAGGCCGCGCGACCTGGGACATCTGCGCCGGGGCGTACGGAGACCGCAAGATCGTGGTGGGCGACCGCCCCTCGCCCACTCCTGACGTGATGATGCACGAGGTCGGCCACGCGATCGACGACGTCGACTCGGCGCACGGCGAGTGGGTCTCGGACTCGCCCGAGTTCGTGGAGCTCTACGAGACGGCCATGCCGGTGCTGGCCTCGATGTTCCACCGCCAGGGAGGCGGGCTGGGACGCAAGGAGTTCTTCGCCGACGCCTTCGCCGCGATCGCCTCCCGCCAGCGTCCTGCCCTGGTGGACATGCTGGGGGGCGACACGCGGATGGCGCTCGACGTCATGTTGTTCTTCAACCGGCGCTACGGAATATAGGTGGTCCACCATGTACGTCATCCGGCTCGCGGACGGGACGCTACGCGTACCGCAGAGCCTGACCAGCGAGGACGGTCGGCTGATCGGAAACGCGTACGTGGAGCTCCAACCCGGTGACCCCGATTATGAGACGTTCCTGCCCGAGGCGCTGACGGAGGAGGAGGCGGCCGAGCGCCGCCGGCGCTGGGAAGAGGAGAACGACGACCTGGAGCGGGAGTTCCTGGCCTTCAAGGCGGAGCAGGAAGGCGCCTGAGGGGGGGGAACGGACGGACAGGCGCCAGCCACGGTCGGCGGATGGCGCCGCCCCGTGCTCACCGTACGGAAGTGTGGCCGGGAAGCACGCAACAGTGTGATCCCGCCCGCGGTGATCCTGGCGGACAGGATCACCGACTGGACGGAATGTCAGACGCGCGGGGACTCACCTGCAGGCCTGTCGGCCGTGAGAACGTCCTCGCCTCGGAGAAGGGCGTGGACTTCCGACTCGCGGAAGCGCCGGTGCCCTCCGGGGGTGCGGATACTGCTGATGCGGCCTGCCGCAGCCCAGCGCGTAACCGTCTTTGGGTCTACCCGGAAGAGGGCGGCAACCTCTCCTGGGGTCAGCAGACGCTCGCTGCTACTCTCCACCAATCTCTCCCCCTCGCATCCCGCTTCCTGCCAGCGGGCGGACAGGTAACCAGTGTGTCGAGCGAAGCCTGATTTATCCGTGGTTTTCTACAAAGATCACGGGTTGTTATCAGCTGACTGCCCGATTGTTATATGATAGAGCCTCTTTGGGGCTCTCGTGGGTGTTTCTTTACGAAACTCCCTGACTGGGACAGTAGCAGCGCTCGCGTCTGATGCGAAGAGCGACCGCGCCACAGGTCCGAGTAACCTCGAACCCGTGCGTCCCGTTCTCGTTTACACCGCGTCGCGGATCGGCCTGTTTCTGGTGACCCTGGGTGTGCTGTGGCTGCTCGGGCTGAGTAACCCGCTGGTGCTGATCATCTGCTCATTCTTGATCAGCGGCATAGCGAGCTACGTCCTGCTGTCCAGGCAGCGTGACGCCATGAGCGCACGCATCAGCGACAGGGTCGACCGGCCGAAGCCGCAGGACGACTAGGGCAGGGGGAACATGCCAATCCGGGCATGGTACTCCCGTCCGAGTCTCGTCGTGTCGCTACCGACAAGTAGTCCGGTGGGGTGCGCGTAAAACGCCTTCACGCCGATCCCGCGCTCGCGCGTGGGATTCCAACTGAGCGCCTTTCCTGTGCGCGGATGAATGGCGCCGATGCCTGGCCGTGACACCGCTCCTGGACCGGCGGAGTCGTGGCCCCGCGGATTGTCGAGCCAGCGCTGGTGGCCGCCCACATAGACCGCCGCCCCCGTCACCGAGACGGCGTAGAGCGAATCGCCTCCTGTGCTGTTCACCCAGGTCGGCTTGATGCGCGAGCCCTTGGCGTAGGTCTCGAATCTCGCGGTCGTGTCGCACATGCCGGCCCGCGGGCCGCCCGTGGTGACCACCGCGAAATAGCGGCCGTCGGGCGCGAAGTCGAGACCGCGCACGTACGACGGGAACGCGGCCATGCACCTGCGCGCGTACACGTCGGTCCGCCACGGCGCCACCTTCGCCGCGCGCCCGCTGACGTCGATCAGCCCGAGCTGAGGCCTGGATGCGCCGTCGAGCGTGGTGAACGTGCCGTCGACGGCGAGCCTGTCGCGGGAGAGGGCCAGCGCGTAGACCTTCACCCGCCTGGTCAGCGGCTTGCCCGGCGTGACGGCGAAGCCGGGGTCGGTCGCGCCGGTGACCGCGTCGAGCCTGGCCAGCGCGGTGCGCGGGCTGACGAAGTCGCCGCCGACGTACAGCTGGGAGCCCTGGCGGGCCAGCGTGGTCACCGTGCCGCCGCCGATGCGCGGCGCGAAGCCCGGCACCAGCGCGCCGTCGGAGAGACGGAGCCGCGCCAGGGCCCTGGCCGGCTCGTTGTTGACGCCGTGGAACTGGCCGCCGACGTAGACGGTGCCGCGCTCGCCCGCGGCCAGGCCGTGGACCGCGCCCGGGACGACGGGCGCGAAGTCCTCAAGGACGCGGCCGGTGGCCAGGTCGTAGGCGAACAGGTTGGCGCGCGGATAGGTGGTGGTGCGGGCGGCGTCGGCGACCTCGCTGAAGGCGCCGCCGACCACGACGGTACGGCCCACGACGGCGATGGCGTTGACGATGCCGTCGAGCACGTGAGGGGTGCTGTCGATCGGGTCGGCCAGCACGACGCGGGGATGCGCGGTGGGGGCCGAGGCGATGATCGCCGCAAGGGCGAGACGGGCAAGCATTTGCCAATTCCTAGCAGACGTTGCGTAATGGAGTGGATACTTTCCGTTGGTTGTCCCGATAGCCATATGGTGTGGGCATGACGCGCGCTCAGTTGGACAAACAGCCGGACGAGGTCGCCGCGATGTTCGATCGCACCGCCCGGCGTTACGATCTGGTCAACGACGTGATCTCCCTCGGGCAGGTCAGGCTCTGGCGCAAGGCGGTGGCGGCCACGGTCGACGCGGGGCCCGGGGAGATCGTTCTTGACCTGGGAGCCGGCACGGGCACCTCCACCGACGCGTTCACCTCGCTGGGCGCGCGGGCGATCGCCTCCGACTTCTCCCTCGGCATGCTCAGCACCGGCGTACGCCGCCATGGTGGCAACGCGCTTTCGGGGCAGGGGGTGCCGTTCGTCGCGGGTGACGCGACGCGCTTGCCGTTCGCCGACGACTCTTTCGACGCGGTGACGATCTCGGTGGCGCTGCGCAATGTGCACGACACCACGCGGGCGCTTGAGGAGATGCTGCGGGTGACGAGACCTGGCGGGCGCCTGGTGATTTTGGAGTTCTCGCACGTCACGTTCGCGCCGTTCGACGTGGTCTACCGCGAATATCTGATGAAGCTGCTGCCCAAGGTGGCCAAGGTGTTCGGGTCCAACGACGACTCCTACGAATATCTGGCGGAGTCGATCCGCGAATGGCCCGACCAGCCGACGCTGGCGCGGATGATCCAGTACGCCGGCTGGGAACGGGTGGCCTGGCGCGACCTCACGATGGGGATCGTCGCCATGCACCGGGGATTCAAGCCCGCCTGAGCTCGATGGTGATCAGCTGGGCCCAGCGGTGGCGCCGGTAGACGTCCGCCTCCTTCGCGCTCTCGCGTTACTGTCTGACATCCCAGCGGCTCCGATTGTCGGCTCCAGGTCAGGGTCGGTGCTGCGCGGCTACGGGGCGGATGGGTTCCGACCATGCGCCCATTCGCGCACCCGCAATTCCCGGATTTGCCTCTCCCTTCTTCCCCCCGCATTCCGTCGTGGCGGGCTACTCTGCGGTGTGCCGGAGGGCGTTCCCGTGCAATTCCCGCGGGGATGATGGCAGGGACTCTCCGGGACGAAGGCAGACCTTCCCGGCGAGGATGGCCCGGTAGTTGAAACGGGCATATCTCCCGCGAGGCCGTCTACTTCGAGAACCATCCCGTTTTCACACTGTCGGAAGACGAGGAGACGGTCCTTCGGTACTCTCTGGTGCTCGGCGGGCTCCTGAGCCAGGCGCTGAGCGAGGAGGAGTCGCGGGCCTTCATCGCCTCGCTCGCCGGTCCCTAAAGTGATCGTTTTGTGACCGCAATGGTTCGCTGCGCGGACTCGTTCCGGCTGCGTCCGCGCACCGTGCTCATTATTGTTGCCAGAGTGACCGTTGAGGCTGGAGGACGCCGTCCGATGAACGATCGTGTCCTGTCGGATGGCTGGCGCAAGAGCTCCTTCAGCGGAGCGGCAGGCGAGTGTGTCGAGTTCGCCAGGGGCACCGGCGGGGAGATCCTGATCCGCGACTCCAAGGACCCCTCCGGCCCGGCTCTGGCGTTCACCCCCGGCGAGTGGCGGGCCTTCGTCAGGGGGGTCCGGCACGACGAGTTCGACGTTTGACGGTAGCCGGCACGCAGGTAAAGGCCCTTCGTCAGGACGAAGGGTCTTGTCGTGTCCGTGAAGTGCCCCCCGACTGCCACTTTGTGCACGAAAAGCAGTAGACTTCGGGCCGACAAGTTTGTGAAGGGGTTCACAAAGGAACGAAGGCGCCACACCCCAAGGCCTTCGAGCGTGTAGGACAGGACAGTCCAGTGACCGTGCCAGCAGCCCGACCTCAAGCGCAGGAGCTCCTACTTCAAGAGCTGGGCCGACGAAGTGGCGCTGACGCGACCGGGGGCACAGCTGACGCTGATGTCATCGTCGTCGGTGCCGGTCCGGCCGGCTCCGCCGCCGCCTTCTACCTCGCTCAGGCCGGCCTCGACGTGCTGGTCCTTGAGAAGACCAGGTTCCCCCGGGAGAAGGTCTGCGGCGACGGACTGACGCCGCGGGCGGTCAAGCAACTGCTGAACATGGGGGTCGACATCGACGCCCCCGGCTGGGTCAGGAACAAGGGCCTGCGGGTCGTGGGCGGCGGCCTGCGGTTCGAGCTGGACTGGCCCCAGCTGGAGCGCTTCCCCGACTTCGGGCTCGTACGCACCCGGCAGGACTTCGACCAGATCGTCGCGGCGACGGCGGTGAAGACGGGCGCGCGCCTCATGGAGGGCGTCACCGTCACCGGTCCCGTGCTCGACGACCGCAGCGGCCACATCGTCGGGGTCACCACCAAGGACGGCCGTACGTTCCGCGCCCGCGTGGTCGTGGCGGCCGACGGCAACAGCACCCGCCTCGCCCTCGGGATGGGGCTGCACAAGCGTGAGGACCGCCCGATGGGTGTGGCCGTGCGCACCTACTTCGAAAGCCCCCGCCACGACGACGACTATCTGGAGACGTGGCTGGAGCTGTGGGACGGCGACACGCTGCTGCCCGGCTACGGCTGGGTGTTCGGCGTCGGCGACGGCACCGCCAACGTGGGGCTCGGCCTGCTCAACACCAGCGCGCAGTTCAAGAACATCGACTACCGCGACCTGCTCAGGCGCTGGTGCCGGTCGATGCCGGCCGACTGGGGCTTCACCGAGGAGAACATGACGGCGCCCATCCGCGGCGCCGCGCTCCCGATGGCCTTCAACAGGCAGCCGCACTACACGCGCGGCCTGGTGCTCGTGGGCGACTCCGGCGGCTCGATCAACCCGTTCAACGGCGAGGGCATCGCGTACGCCATGGAGACCGGCGAGATCGCCGCGGAGATCATCGCAAAGGCACTCAGGGGCACCACTCCCGCGCAGCGCGAGCGGACCCTGCGGACTTACCCCCGCGTGCTGAAAGACGCATACGGTGGTTACTTCACTCTCGGCAGATGGTTCGTCGAGGCGATCGGGAAGCCGGGCGTGATGCGCTTCGGCACCAGGCACGGGCTTCCTCACCCGAGGCTGATGCGCTTCGCGCTCAAACTCCTTGGTAATCTCACCGACCGGCGAGGCGATGCGTCGGACAAGATCATAAACGCACTCTCGAAGGTCGCGCCACCAGCATGAATCTCAGAACTGACAGATCCGGCTGCGCGCCCGCGCGCGCGGCGACTCCAGAGGAGGCGTAGCGATGGACCTTTACGTGCCCATCCTGGTGCTCGCCGTTCTCGCGGGGGGCTTCGCGATCTTCTCGGTCGCCATCGCTCCCTTCACCGGCCCTAAGCGCTGGAACCGCGCGAAGCTCGACGCCTACGAATGCGGCATCGAGCCGACGCCCCAGCCGGTCGGTGGCGGACGGTTCCCGCTCAAGTACATGGTCACCGCGATGCTTTTCATCGTGTTCGACATCGAGATCATCTTCCTCTATCCGTGGGCGGTCTCGTTCGCGCCTCAGCTGAACGACGCGGGCCAGACGATCTCTCCGGGGCTGGGGCTGTTCGCCCTGGTGGAGATGCTGCTGTTCATCGTCACCGTGCTCGTCGCCTACGCGTACGTGTGGCGCCGCAAGGGTCTGGACTGGGACTGAAAATGGGACTTGAAGAGAAACTCCCCAGCGGGTTCATCCTCAGCACCGTCGAGGCGGCCGCCGGGTGGGCGCGCAAGAACTCCGTGTGGCCGGCCACGTTCGGCCTCGCCTGTTGCGCCATCGAACTGATGGCCACCGGTGGCCCCCACTACGACCTGGCGCGCTTCGGCATGGAGCGCGCTTCGGCGTCTCCCCGCCAGGCCGACCTCATGATCGTCGCCGGGCGGGTGTCGCAGAAGATGGCGCCCGTGCTGCGCCAGATCTACGACCAGATGGCCGAGCCGAAGTGGGTCATCTCCATGGGGGTGTGCGCCTCCAGCGGCGGCATGTTCAACAACTACGCCATCGTGCAGGGCGTCGACCACATCGTGCCGGTCGACATCTACCTGCCCGGCTGCCCGCCGCGGCCCGAGATGCTGATCGACTCGATCGTGAAGCTGCACGACAAGATCCAGAACACGAAGTTCGGCGCGCACCGCGCCAAGCAGATCGACGAACTCGAACTGCGGGCGCTGCGTACGCTGCCGCTGATCGACCAGGGGGCATCGAAGTGACCTCGCCCGACAACCTCCCTGGAAGCCCGGACAGCGGGCAGACACCCGAGGCGCCGGTTCCCGCGGTGCCCGAGGCGCCTGTCGCCAGGCACGGCATGTTCGGGGCCGAGGACTCCGGCGACACCTCCGGTTACGGCGGCCTCGTCGTACGCCGGCAGCCCCAGATCTCGACGCCCCGCCCGTACGGCGGCTACTTCGACGAGATCGTCGACGCGCTCGCGCTCGACGACGCGATCGATCGGGTCGTCGTCGACCGCGGCGAGCTCACCCTGCACGTCAAGCGCGAGCGCCTGGTCGAGGTGTGCCGGAAGCTGCGCGACGACCCGGCGCTGCGGTTCGAGCTGTCGCTCGGCGTGTCCGGCGTGCACTACCCGCACCTGAAGGGTGAGGAGCTGCACGCGGTCATCCACCTGTGCTCGATCACCTACAACAGGCGCGTGCGCCTCGAGGCCGCCTGCCCCGACGATGACCCGCACGTTCCATCCACGGTGGGCATCTACCCTGGTCATGACTGGCATGAGCGGGAGGCGTACGACTTCTTCGGGATCGTCTTCGACGGCCATCCGGGCCTGACCCGGATCATGATGCCGGACGACTGGGACGGCCACCCCCAGCGCAAGGACTACCCGCTGGGCGGCATCCCGGTCGAATACCGGGGCGCCACCATCCCCTCGCCCGATCAGAGGAGGTCGTACGCGTGAGCGAGCGTGTCGAGCTGAGCGACGACCGGTGGGAGGAACACTCGTGAGCACGGCTTATGACGAGGCGACCGAGGGCAAGGTCTACTCGGTCACCGGGGCCGACTGGGACCAGGTCGTGTCCGGCGTGCGCGAGTCGCAGGACGAGCGCCTGGTCGTCAACATGGGCCCGCAGCACCCGTCCACGCACGGCGTGCTGCGGCTGGTGCTGACCCTCGACGGTGAGACGGTCACCGAGGCGCGCGGCGTCATCGGCTACCTGCACACCGGCATCGAGAAGAACATGGAATACCGGACGTGGACGCAGGGCACCACGTTCGTGACCCGCATGGACTACCTCTCGCCGATCTTCAACGAGACCGCCTACAGCATGGGCGTGGAGAGGCTGCTCGGCGTCGAGGACCGCATCCCTGACCGGGCGCAGGCCATCCGCGTGATGATGATGGAGCTCAACCGCATCGCCTCGCACCTGGTGGCCATGGGCACGTTCGGGATGGAACTGGGCGCGACCACGCCGTTCCTGTTCGGCTACCGTGACCGCGAGATGGTCATGGACCTGTTCGAGTACATCACCGGCCTGCGCATGAACCACGCCTACATCAGGCCGGGCGGCGTGAGCGTCGACCTGCCGGCGGGCGCTGTCGACAAGGTCGGCGAGTTCCTCAAGGAGATGCCCAAGCGGATCAAGGGCATCCGCAAGCTCCTCGACGAGAACCCGGTCTACCTGCGCCGCACCCAGGACGTCGCCTACCTCGACCTGACCGGCTGCATGGCGCTGGGCATCACCGGCCCGATCCTGCGCGCCGCGGGCCTGCCGTGGGACCTGCGCAAGTCGCAGCCCTACTGCGGCTACGAGACGTACGAGTTCGACGTCCCCACCGAGCGGGGTTGCGACGTCTACTCGCGCTACCTCGTCAGGATGAGCGAGATGGAAGAGTCCCTCAAGCTCGTCGAGCAGGCGCTCGACCGCATCGCGGGGCCGCTCAAGGGCGACCCGGTGATGATCGAGGACAAGAAGATCGGCTGGCCCGCGCAGCTCGCGCTCGGCCCCGACGGGTTCGGCAACTCGCCCGACCACATCGCCCACATCATGGGCTCCTCGATGGAGGCCCTCATCCACCACTTCAAGCTGGTGACCGAGGGCTTCAGGGTGCCGGCGGGGCAGGCGTACGTGAGCATCGAGTCGCCCAAGGGCGAGCTCGGCGCGCACGTGGTCAGCGACGGCGGCACCCGCCCCTACCGCGTGCACTTCCGCGAGCCGTCCTTCTGCAACCTGCAGAGTTTCCCCGCGATGGCCGAGGGCGGCCAGGTCGCCGACGTGATCGCCGCGGTGGCATCTATCGACCCCGTCATGGGAGGTGTGGACCGGTGACTTATGCACCGGATGTCCGGGAGCGTCTCGAACGGGACGCCAAGGAGATCATCGGGCGCTACCCGAAGACCCGGTCGGCGCTGCTGCCGCTGCTCCACCTCGTGCAGTCGGAGGACGGCTACGTCTCCGACCACGGGCAGGAGTTCTGTGCCGAGATGCTCGGCATCAGCAAGGCCGAGGTCACCGGCGTCGCCACCTTCTACACCATGTACAAGCGCGGGCCGGTCGGCGACTATCACGTCGGGGTCTGCATCAACGCGCTGTGCGCGGTCATGGGCGGCGACCAGATCTGGGAGGAGCTGTCGGAGCACGTCGGCGTCGGCCACGACGAGGCGACCCCCGACGGCAGGGTCTCGCTGGAGCGCCTGGAGTGCAACGCGGCCTGCGACTTCGCCCCCGTCATGATGGTCAACTGGGAGTTCTTCGACAACCAGACGCCCGAGTCGGCCAAGCAGCTCGTCGACGACCTGCGCGACGGCAAGGACGTGCGCCCGACCCGCGGCCCGAAGAGGCTGTGCACCTTCAAGGAGGCCTCGCGCGTGCTCGCGGGCCTGCCCGACGGCCTGGCCGGCGACGGCCCCTCGGCCGCGGGACCCTCACTGGAGGGACTGAAGGTCGCCAAGGCCAACGGATGGAAGGCCCCTGAGGCATGAGCGTCACTCTCACCCCGGTCCTCACAGCGAAGTGGGACAGGCCCGACTCCTTCACCCTCGACGGCTACGGCGAGTATGAGGCGGCCAGGAAGGCGCTGGGCATGGAGCCCGACGCCGTCATCCAGGCCGTCAAGGACTCCGGGTTGCGCGGCCGCGGCGGCGCCGGCTTCCCGACCGGCATGAAGTGGGGGTTCATCCCGCAGGGCGACGGCAAGCCGCACTATCTCGTCGTCAACGCCGACGAGTCGGAGCCGGGCACCTGCAAGGACATCCCGCTGATGATGGCCAACCCGCACGCGCTGATCGAGGGCGTCATCATCACGTCGTACGCGATCCGGGCCAACCACGCCTTCATCTATGTGCGCGGCGAGGTGCTGCACGTGATCAGGCGGGTGCAGGCGGCCGTGCGGGAGGCGTACGAGAAGGGCTATCTCGGCGCCGACATCCTCGGCTCCGGCTATGACCTGGAGCTGGTCGTGCACAGCGGCGCGGGCGCCTACATCTGCGGCGAGGAGACGGCGCTGCTCGACTCGCTCGAAGGCTACAGGGGTCAACCGCGGCTCAAGCCTCCGTTCCCGGCCGTGGCGGGCCTGTACGCCTCGCCCACTGTGGTGAACAACGTGGAGTCCATCGCCAGTGTTCCCTCGATCATCGGCAACGGCGCCGACTGGTTCGCCGGGATGGGCACCGAGAAGTCCAAGGGCTTCGGCATCTTCTCGCTGAGCGGCCACGTCACCCGGCCCGGCCAGTACGAAGCGCCGCTCGGCATCACGCTGCGCGAGCTCCTCAGCATGGCGGGCGGCATCCGCGCCGGGCACCGGATCAAGTTCTGGACCCCGGGCGGCTCCTCCACGCCGATCTTCACCGACGAGCACCTCGACGTGCCGCTCGACTTCGAGGCGGTCGGTGCCAAGGGCTCGATGCTCGGCACCCGCGCCCTGCAGATCTTCGACGAGACCACCTGCGTGGTCCGTACGGTGCTGCGCTGGACGGAGTTCTACGCCCACGAGTCGTGCGGCAAGTGCACGCCGTGCCGCGAGGGCACCTACTGGCTCAAGCAGGTGCTCAAGCGCCTGGAGGCGGGGCAGGGCACCGAGGACGACCTGGCCACGATCACCGACATCGCGGACAACATCCTGGGCCGGTCGTTCTGCGCGCTGGGCGACGGCGCCACCAGCCCGATCCACTCCTCGGTGAAGTACTTCCGCGATGAGTACCTCAAGCACTTCGAGATCGGCGGCTGCCCGTTCGACCCGAAGAAGTCCACTCTCTGGGGTGAGCAGTGACCGTCGTAGAGACCGAAACGAACCTGGTGACCCTGACCATCGACGGGTTCCAGGTCAGTGTCCCCAAGGGCACTCTGATCATCAGGGCCGCCGAGCTGCTGGGCATCCAGATCCCGCGGTTCTGCGACCATCCGCTGCTCGACCCGGCGGCCAACTGCCGGCAGTGCCTGGTCGACATCCCCGACGCTGGCAACGGCCGCGGTTTTCCCAAGCCGCAGCCGTCGTGCGCGATCGAGGTCGCCGAGGGCATGGTGGTGCAGACGCAGCTCACCTCGCCGGTCGCCGAGAAGGCGCAGCGCGCGGCCATGGAGTTCCTGCTGCTGAACCACCCGCTCGACTGCCCGGTCTGTGACAAGGGCGGCGAGTGTCCGCTGCAGAACCAGGCCATGTCCAACGGCCGCGGCGAGTCCCGGTTCCAGGAGCAGAAGCGTACCTTCCCCAAGCCGCTGCCGCTGTCGACGCAGGTGCTGCTCGACCGCGAGCGCTGCGTGCAGTGCGCGCGCTGCATCCGCTTCTCCGACCAGATCGCCGGAGACCCGCTCATCGAGTTCTTCGAGCGCGGCGCCAAGGAGCAGGTGCGTACGGCCGACGGTAAGCCGTTCAACTCCTACTTCTCCGGCAACACGGTGCAGATCTGCCCGGTGGGCGCGCTGACCGGTGCCGCCTACCGGTTCAGGGCCCGCCCGTTCGACCTGGTGTCCACGCCGAGCGCGTGCGAGCACTGCGCCTCCGGCTGCGGCATGCGCACCGACCACCGGCGCGGCCGGGTCACCCGCCGCCTGGCGGGCAACGACCCGCAGGTGAACGAGGAGTGGAACTGCGACAAGGGCCGCTGGGCGTTCGCGTACGCGCAGCAGCCCGACCGGCTGAAGACGCCGCTGGTCCGCAACGAGGAGGGCGTGCTCGTGCCCGCCTCGTGGCCTGAGGCGCTGTCGGTGGCCGCGGAGGGCCTGGCGAAGGCCCGAGGCAAGGCCGGCGTGCTCGTCGGCGGCCGGGCCACGGTCGAGGACGCCTACGCCTACGCCAAGTTCGCCAGGATCGCCCTGAACAGCAACGACGTCGACTTCCGCGCCAGGCCGCACTCCGCCGAGGAGGCGCAGTTCCTGGCGCACGCGGTGGCCGGCAAGGGCATCGACATCAGCTACGCCGACCTCGAGAGCGCCCCGCACGTGCTGCTCGTCGGGTTCGAGCCCGAGGAGGAGTCGCCGATCGTCTTCCTGCGCCTGCGCAAGGCGTGGATGAAGAAGGGGCTCAAGGTCACCGCCATCGCGCCGTTCGCGACGCCCGGCCTGGCCAAGATGGGCGGCACGCTGATCCGCACCGCTCCGGGCGCCGAGGCCGACGCCGTCGGGGACCTGCTCGGCACGCTGGCCGAGGGCACGATCGTGCTCGCTGGCGAGCGCCTGGCCACCGTGCCGGGCGCGTTCTCCGCCCTGATCAGGCTCGCCAACGTCTCCGACGCCCGGCTGGCCTGGGTGCCGCGCAGGGCCGGTGAGCGCGGCGCGGTCGAGGCCGGCGCGCTGCCCAACCTGCTGCCGATCGGCCGCCCGGTCGACGACGAGACCGCGAGGGCCGAGGTGGCCAGGGCGTGGAACGTGGCCTCGGTGCCCGCCACGCCGGGCCGCGACACCGCCGGCATCCTCGCCGCCGCCCGCGACGGCGAACTGGACGCGCTGGTCGTCGGCGGCGTCGACCCCTACGACCTGGCCGACCCGGCGGCGGCGCTCGACGCGCTCGAACGTACGCCGTTCATCGTCAGCCTGGAGATCCGCGCGAGCGCCGTCACCGACCGCGCCGACGTGGTGCTGCCCGTCGCCGCCGTCCAGGAGAAGGGCGGCACGTTCGTCGACTGGGAGGGCAGGGGCCGCTCGTTCGAGGCGCCGCTCAAGGTGCCCGGCCTGCAGTCCGACATCGCGGTGATCGGCAACCTGGCCGACCGGATGGACGTGCACCTCGGCCTGCCCGACGCCAAGGCCGTGCGGCGGGAGCTGTCGGGCATGGGCGCCTGGCGCGGCAGCCGCGTCACCGCCCCGCACACCGCCACCCGCGCCCAGGTCGCCCCGGCGGCCGGCGAGGCCCTGCTGGCCACCTGGCACCTGCTGCTCGACGACGGCAGGCTGCAGGACGGCGAGCCCTACCTGGCGGGCACCGCCCGCGAGGCCGAGGCGCTGGTCTCCGCGGTCACCGCCGCCGAGATCGGCGTCGTCGACGGCGACAAGCTCGTCGTCGGCGGCCCGGAGGCCGACACCGTCACGCTGCCGGTGCGCGTCGCCGACCTGCCGGACCGCGTGGTCTGGGTGCCGGCCAACTCCGGCGGCTGCTCGGTCACACGTGACCTGCGCGCGGTGGCCGGCGACATCGTCACGATCGGGAGCGCCTCATGATGCACCTTCTCGCGGCCGATCCCACCCTTGCCGACTTCGGCAAGGACCCGCTGTGGATCACCATCATCAAGGCCGTGATGCTCTTCCTCTTCCTGATGCTGGGCATCCTGTTCGGCGTCTGGTTCGAGCGCAAGCTGATCTCGCGGATGCAGCACCGCTACGGCCCCAACCGGGCCGGCAAGTTCGGTCTGCTGCAGTCCGTGGCCGACGGCCTGAAGATGGGTCTGAAGGAGGACATCTTCCCGCGGACCGTGGACAAGGTCCTCTACCTGCTGGCGCCGGTCATCATGGTGGTGCCGGCGTTCCTGGCCTTCTCGATCGTGCCGTTCGCGCCGATGGTCAACCTGTTCGGTGTGCAGACGCCGCTGCAGCTGGTCGACCTGCCGGTGGCGGTGCTGTTCATGCTGGCCATGGGCGCGGTCTCGGTCTACGGCGTGGTGCTGGCGGGATGGTCGTCGCGCTCGCCGTACGCGCTGCTGGGCGGGCTGCGGTCGGCGGCCCAGGTGGTTTCGTACGAGATCGCGATGGGGTTGTCGTTCGTGGCGATCTTCCTGTTCGCGGGCACGCTGTCCACCTCCGAGATCGTCAAGGCGCAGGGGGACACGTGGTTCGCCGTGCTGCTCATCCCGTCGTTCCTGATCTACGTGGTGTGCATGTTCGGCGAGGCGGCGCGCATCCCGTTCGACCTGCCCGAGGGTGAGGGCGAGCTGGTCGGCGGGTTCCAGACCGAGTATTCCTCGTCGCTGAAGTTCGCCCTGATCATGATGGGCGAATACCTGCACACGTTCACCGCCTCGGCCATCGCGGTGACGTTGTTCCTGGGCGGCTGGCGGGCGCCGTGGCCGATCTCGTTGTGGGACGGCGCGAACGTCGGCTGGCTGCCGGTGCTCTGGTTCTTCATCAAGTTCGTGCTGACCTTCTGCTTCATCGTGTGGGTGCGCGCCTCGTTGCCTCGGGTGCGTTACGACCAGCTGATGGCGTTGGGCTGGAAGGTGCTGATCCCGGTCAACCTGGCGTGGATCCTGCTGGTGGCGGCGGTGCGCAACGTCGTGATCAACGAGGGCGACAGGATGATCGGCATCGGCCTGGGCGCGGTGATCGTGGTCGGGGCGCTGGCCATCTGGATGCGGTTCGACACCGTCAACCAGCGGCGCAAGGAGGCCAGGAAGGCGCAGGTGGAGGCCGAGTTCGAGGAACTGTCCAAGGAGCCGGTGGCGGGCGGCTTCCCGGTGCCGCCGCTTGATCTGCCGCACTACCACGGGGTGCAGCACAAGGAGATTCCCAGTGGGACTAACTGACTGGCTGAACCCCGTCAAGGGCTTCGGGGTCACCTTCCATACGATGTTCAAAAAGCCCGTCACTACGAACTACCCGGAGGAGAAGAGGCCCACGGCCCCGCGCTTCCACGGGCGTCACCAGCTCAACCGCTGGCCTGACGGGCTGGAGAAGTGCGTCGGGTGCGAGTTGTGCGCCTGGGCGTGCCCGGCCGACGCGATCTACGTCGAGGGCGCGGACAACACCGAGGAGGAGCGCTACTCGCCGGGCGAGCGTTACGGGCGCACGTACCAGATCAACTATCTGCGGTGCATCCTGTGCGGGCTGTGCATCGAGGCCTGCCCGACCCGCGCGCTCACCATGACGAACGAGTACGAGCTCGCCGACAGCGACCGCGAAAGCCTCATCTACACCAAGGAGATGCTGCTCGCGCCGCTGACCCAGGGCATGGAGCAGCCTCCGCACCCGATGCGGCTCGGCGAGACCGAAGAGGACTACTACCGCCTGGGACGGACCAATGGGTGAGACCATCACTTTCTGGGTGCTCGCCGTCGTCTCCGTCGGCGCCGCGCTCGGCATGGTCTTCAACAGGAAGGCCGTGTACTCCGCGCTGATGCTCGGCACCGTGATGCTCAGCCTGGCCGTCCTGTACGCCGTGCAGGACGCGCCCTTCCTGGCCGTGGTGCAGATCATCGTCTACACCGGCGCGATCATGATGCTGTTCCTGTTCGTGCTCATGCTCGTCGGCGTGGACTCGTCGGACTCCTTCGTCGAGACGCTCAAGGGCCAGCGGTTCTGGGCCGTCATCGCGGCGCTCGGCTTCGTGTCGCTGATCGCGCTCGCCATCGGCAACGCGGTCTTCGCCGACGAGGCGGGGCTCGCGCAGGCCACCGCGCAGGGCGGCTACATCCGCTCCATCGCGCTGCTGCTGTTCACGAAGTACGTCTTCGCGTTCGAGATCACCTCGGCGCTGCTGATCACCGCCGCGCTCGGCGCGATGGTGCTGGCGCACCGCGAACGACTCACCGACAGGCCCACGCAGAAGGACCTGTCCCGCGCCCGGTTCCTCGGCGACCACCCGTCGCCGCTGCCCGGTCCCGGCACGTACGCCAGGAACAACGCCATCGACATGCCGGCGCTGCTGCCGGACGGGTCGGTCGCGGAGTCCTCGGTCAACCGCTACATCGCGCGCTACGACGTCGAGCACGGCCGCATGCCCGAGGACCCCAAGCTCGCCGCGGCCATCAGGCACCGGGCCGACGACGACGGCGCGGACAGCGACGCCGAAGAGAGCAACGGGGTGACCAAGTGACCACGCACTACCTGATCCTTTCGGGGTTGTTGTTCGCCATCGGCGCGATGGGCGTGCTCATCCGGCGCAACGCGATCGTGGTGTTCATGTGCGTGGAGCTCATGCTCAACGCCTGCAACCTCGCCTTCGTCACCTTCTCCAGGCAGGTCGGCAACCTGGAAGGCCAGATCATCGCGTTCTTCGTGATGGTGGTGGCCGCGGCCGAGGTCGTCGTCGGCCTGGCCATCATCGTGACGATCTTCCGAACCCGCAGGTCCGCGTCCGTCGACGACGCCAACCTGCTGAAGTACTAAGAGGTGACTGGTGGAATCTCATATCGCTGAGATCGCCCAGCACACCGGCGGCGTGATCGGACTGTCCTGGCTGATGATCGCCTTCCCGCTCGTCGGGGCGTTCGTCCTGCTGGTGTTCGGCCGGTTCACGAACCGCTGGGGCCATCTGCTGGGCGTGGCCATGTCCCTCGCCTCGTTCGCCGTGGCGGTGCTGGCCTTCTTCGAGCTGGTCGGGTTCGGGGAGGAGCAGCGCCGGCGGGCCGTGCACCTCTACGAGTTCATCCCGGGCATGGTCGACATGGGGCTGCTGATCGACCCGCTGTCGATCAGCTTCGCCCTCCTGATCACCGGTGTGGGCTCGCTGATCCACATCTACTCGATCGGCTACATGTCGCATGACGAGCACCGGCGCAGGTTCTTCGCCTACCTGAACCTGTTCGTGGCCGCGATGCTCCTGCTGGTGCTGGCCGACAACTACGTGGGCCTGTTCATCGGCTGGGAGGGCGTGGGCCTGGCCTCGTACCTGCTGATCGGGTTCTGGCAGTTCAAGCCGTCGGCGGCGGTCGCGGCGAAGAAGGCGTTCGTCGTCAACCGCGTCGGCGACTTCGGCCTGCTGGTCGGCATGTTCCTCATCTGGACCACGTTCGGCACGCTCGCCTTCGGCGAGCTGCAGCCGATCACGTCCGAGAACCCGACCACGCTCGCCATCGGGCTGCTGCTGCTCCTCGGCGCGTGCGGCAAGTCGGCGCAGCTGCCGCTGCAGTCCTGGCTGCTCGACGCCATGGAGGGCCCGACTCCCGTGTCGGCCCTGATCCACGCCGCGACCATGGTCACCGCCGGGGTCTACCTCGTGGTGCGTTCGGGGGCGTTCTTCTTCCCCGAGGGCTCGGGGGCCGCGCTCGCCGTGGCCATCGTCGGCGCGGCCACGCTGCTCGCCGGCGCGATCATCGGTTGCGCGAAGGACGACATCAAGAAGGGCCTGGCCGGCTCGACGATGTCGCAGATCGGCTACATGATGCTCGGCGCGGGCCTCGGTCCGGCGGGTTACGCCTTCGCGATCGGCCACCTGATCACGCACGGCTTCTTCAAGGCCGACCTGTTCCTCGGCGCCGGCTCGGTCATGCACGGCATGAACGACGAAGTCGACATGCGCAAGTACGGTGGGCTGCGCAAGCTTATGCCCATCACCTTCGCCACGTTCTTCATCGGCTACCTGGCGATCATCGGGTTCCCGCTGCTGTCCGGCTACTTCACCAAGGACGGCATCATCGAGACCGCGGTGCACCACCAGCCGATCCTCGGCTGGCTGGCCGTGCTCGGCGCGGGCATCACCGGCTTCTACATGTCGCGGATGGTCTTCATGACCTTCTTCGGCCAGAAGCGCTGGGCCGACGACGCCCACCCGCACGAGTCGCCGTCCGTCATGACCATCCCGCTGATGATCCTGTCGCTCGGCGCGCTCGGCCTGGGCGCCTACCTCGTCCTGAGCAACCGGCTGCTGCTGTTCCTCGCCCCGGCGGTCGGCCGGCCGGAAGAGCTGCCCGCCTTCCACTTCACCAGCACCCCCGGCCTGGCGACCCTGGCGCTCGTCGCGGTCGGCGCGGCCTTCGCGTGGATGAGGTACGGCCGGGCCGAGGTTCCGTCCGTGCAGCCGCGCGGCTCCTTCCTCACCACGTTCGCCCGGCGCGACCTGTACGGTGACGCGCTCAACGAGTCGCTCTTCATGCGTCCCGGCCAGTGGCTGACCCGCCTCGCGGTGTACTTCGACAACCGCGGCATCGACGGGATCGTCAACGGTCTGGCGGCGGGCATCGGCGGCAGCTCCGGGCGCCTGCGGCGGATCCAGACGGGCTTCGCCAGAACGTACGCGCTGTCCATCCTGATCGGTGCCGCCCTGCTGACCGGCGCCCTGCTCCTCGTTGGGAACATCTGATGTCACCCTGGCTTCCGATACTCATGGCGGTGCCCGTGCTGGGCGCCATCGTGGTGGCCCTGCTTCCCAAGGGCAGTGACAAGCTGGCCAAGCAGGTCACGTTGCTGGTCTCGCTGGCGGTGCTGGTCCTGACGGGCGTCATGGCCGCCGGGTTCAAGCCCGACGGCGACCGTTTCCAGTTCGTCGCCGAGTACGACTGGATCCCGAGTTTCGGCGTGAAGTTCGGGGTCGGCGTCGACGGAGTGGCGCTCGTGCTGGTCGCGCTGTCGGTGGTGCTGGTGCCGATCGTGGTACTGGCCTCCTGGCACGACGCCGACGGCGTCAAGACCGCCGACGGCACGCTCATCACGCCCAAGCGGTCGGTGAAGACGTACTTCTCGCTGCTGCTGGTGCTGGAGACGATGATGATCGGCGTCTTCGCGGCGACCGACATCTTCCTCTTCTACGTCTTCTTCGAAGCCATGCTGATCCCGATGTACTTCATGATCGGCTCGTACGGCGGCGCCCAGCGGTCCTACGCGGCCGTGAAGTTCCTGCTGTACTCGCTGTTCGGCGGCCTGCTCATGCTGGTCGCGGTCATCGGTCTCTACGTGGTCGCGGGCAGCAAGACGTTCATGTTCCCCGAACTGGTCGGCGCCATCCAGGACCCGGCGATGCAGAAGTGGCTCTTCGGCGGGTTCTTCATCGCGTTCGCGATCAAGGCGCCGCTGTGGCCGGTGCACACGTGGCTGCCCGACGCGGCCGCCCAGGCACCCGCGGGGGCCGCCGTGCTGCTGGTCGGCGTGCTGGACAAGGTCGGCACGTTCGGCATGCTCCGCTTCTGCCTGGAGCTGTTCCCCGACGCCGCCAAGGCGTTCACGGTGCCGATCGTCGTGCTGGCGGTCATCAGCATCATCTACGGCGCCATCGTGGCGATCGGGCAGACCGACATGAAGCGGCTCATCGCGTACACGTCGATCTCGCACTTCGGGTTCATCGTCATGGGCGTGTTCGCCATGTCGTCGGTCGCCCAGTCCGGCGCGGCCCTCTACATGGTCAACCACGGCTTCGCCACCGGCGCGCTGTTCCTGGCCGCCGGGTTCCTCATCGCCAGGCGCGGCTCGCCGTTCATCGGCGACTACGGAGGCGTGCAGAAGGTCGCGCCGGTGCTCGCGGGCTTCTTCCTCGTCGCCGGTCTGGCCGGGCTCTCGCTGCCGGGCCTGTCGTCCTTCGTGAGCGAGTTCATGGTCATGATCGGCACGTACTCGAGCCAGGCCCACGGGTCGGGAGCGCTGACGGCGGCCGCGGTCGTCTCCGCGGTGGCCGTGATTCTGGCGGCCGTCTACATCCTGTGGATGGTGCAGCGGACCCTGAACGGCCCGACCGCCGAGCCGGTCAAGCCGTTCAAGGACGTCAACGCCCGCGAAATCTGGGTGCTGGCTCCGCTGGTCGCCCTGATCATCGGGTTCGGTCTCTTCCCCAAGCCGCTGCTCGATGTGATCAACCCGTCAGTGCAACAGACGCTGACCAACGTGGGCGTACCCACCTCCACCATCGCTGAGAAGGGGACAGGTCAGTGAACACCATCCCAGCGCCGACGATCGAGTACGGCACGCTCGCGCCGCTGCTGGTGGTCTTCGGCGCGGCCATCATCGGCGTGCTCGTCGAGGCCCTGGCGCCGCGTTACCTGCGCAAGGCGATCCACATGCCGCTGACCCTGCTCAGCCTGGCCGGCGCGTTCGCGCTGGTCCTCGTGCAGGTCCTGCGCGGCC
The DNA here is from genome assembly GCF_004348345.1 of Nonomuraea longispora. GTDB lineage: Bacteria > Actinomycetota > Actinomycetes > Streptosporangiales > Streptosporangiaceae > Nonomuraea > Nonomuraea longispora. Next base: position 39,720 of record NZ_SMJZ01000005.1, on the reverse strand, counting down.
AGGTGTCCACCACGGCCTCCGCTATGGGCGCGCTCGCGGTCGACGGGCCCTCGCTGTTCATCTGGGGCGTCATCCTCGTCCTGTCGTTCGTCTGCGTGCTGCTCATCAACGACGAGGGTCACTTCGTCGCCTCGGCCGCGGCCGTGCCGGGCAGCGCCGACGAGGAGCAGGCCGAGTCCGCGGGCGGTGGCCACACCGAGGTCTACCCGCTGGTTCTGTTCGCCGTGGGCGGCATGCTGCTGTTCCCGGCCTCGCACGACCTGCTGATGATGTTCGTGGCCCTCGAGGTCATGTCGCTGCCGCTCTACCTGCTGTGCGGCCTGGCCCGCCGGCGCCGCCTGCTCTCGCAGGAGGCGTCCATGAAGTACTTCCTGCTGGGCGCGTTCTCCTCGGCGTTCTTCCTGTACGGCATCGCGATGGTCTACGGCTACGCGGGCACCGTCTCGCTGCCGGGCGTCAACGAGGCCCTGGCCCGCGGCGCCGCGCTCGACCCGCTGCTGATGATCGGGCTGGCGCTGCTCGGCGTCGGCCTCATGTTCAAGATCGGCGCGGCTCCGTTCCAGGCCTGGAAGCCCGACGTCTACCAGGGCGCCCCCACGCCGATCACGGCGCTGATGGCCTCCGGGACGCTCGTCGCCGCCGTGGGCGCCGTAATGCGGGTGTTCTGGGTGGGGCTGGGCAACCTCGACTGGAACTGGCGGCCGGCCATCTGGGGCGTCGCCGCGCTCACGATGATCGTCGGCTCGATCCTGGCGATCACGCAGACCGACATCAAGCGCATGCTGGCGTACTCGTCCGTCGCGCACGCGGGTTTCCTGCTCGTCGGCGTGATGGCCACGTTCGGCACCGCCGAGCAGAACGCCGGCTCACTGAAGGCCGTGCTGTTCTACCTGGCGGTCTACGGCATCACCACGGTCGGCGCGTTCGCGGTGGTCACGCTGGTACGCGACCCTGGCGGCGAGGCGGGGCACCTGTCGCGCTGGGCCGGGCTCGGCAAGCGTGCCCCGATGCTGGCCGGGGTGTTCGCCTTCTTCCTGCTGGCCTTCGCCGGCATCCCGCTGACCAGTGGTTTCTTCGGCAAATACGCCGTGTTCGCGGCCGCTCTGGAAAGCGGCACGCAGCCCGGCGACTCGATGGGCGGCTGGATGGCGGCGCTGGTGGTCGTGGGCGTCGTGGCCTCGGCGATCGCCGCCTTCTTCTACGTCCGCGTGATCGTGCTGATGTTCTTCAGCGAGCCCTCGGCCGAGGGTCCGGCGATCGCGGTGCCCAGTATGGGAACCGTAGCCGTCATCGCCGTCTCCCTGCTGGTTACCGTAGGGGTGGGGCTCTATCCGGAGTCCATGCTCGGTGTTGCTGACGACGCTGCTCGCAGCCTGTTCATTAGATAAGGGGATCCCGTATGTCCGCGCCTCCCGTGGTTGACCTTCCCATTGAGGACGAGCGGTTGGCGCTGGACGTGGCCAACGGACTGGCCGCGGTCGAGAAGCTGCTGCGCCGGTCGGTGGAGAGCGAGGACGCCTTCGTCACGGAGGCGTCCAGGCACCTCATCGAGGCCGGTGGCAAGCGGTTCAGGACGCTGATGGTGCTGCTGGCCGCGCAGTTCGGCGACCCGTCCGCGCCGGGTGTGGTGCCCGGCGCGGTCGTGATCGAGCTGACCCACCTCGGCTCGCTCTATCACGACGACGTCATGGACGAGGCCCCGGTGCGCCGGGGCTCTCCCTCCGCCAACGCCCGGTGGGACAACACCGTGGCGATCCTCACCGGCGACTACCTGTTCGCGCAGGCCTCCGACATCCTGGCCGACCTGGGTCCCGAGCTGATCCGCATCCAGGCTCAGACGTTCTCCCGCCTCGTGCAGGGGCAGATCCGCGAGACCATCGGGCCGCGCGACGACGAGGACCCCGTCGACCACTACCTCAGCGTGCTGTCCGACAAGACGGGTTCGCTGATCGCCGCCTCCGGCCGCTTCGGCGCGCTGCTGTCCGGGGCGCCCGCCGACGTGGAGGAGCGGCTGAGCCGCGCGTGCGAGGCCATCGGCGTGGCCTGGCAGCTCGGCGACGACCTGCTCGACGTCGCCTCCAGCGGGGCGCAGTCGGGCAAGACGCCGGGCACCGACCTGCGGGAGGGCGTCAAGACCCTTCCTGTGCTGTACGCGCTGGCCACGGGGGAGACGTCCCGGCTGACCTCGCTGCTGTCGGGGCCGGTCGCCGAGGAGGAGGTCGAGGAGGCGCTGACGCTGCTGCGGGCGCACCCGGGGATGGCGCGGGCGCGGGCGGAGCTGGAGTCGTGGGTGGACCGGGCCCGTGCCGACATTTTCGGCCTTCCCGACATCCCCGCCAAGAACGCATTTTTGGCGCTTTGTGACTACGTGGTGGAGCGCAGCGGCTGATCGCCCGCCGGATCGTCCGACTGGGCAGCCGATCTCCTGACCCGAGCGGCCGCCCGCGCCGTCCGGAGGCTGTCGTACGTGAAGACCGCCAGCGCCACCCAGACGATCGCGAACCCGATCCACCGGCTCGGCGGCATGACCTCCCGCACGATCAGCACGCCGCACGCGAACTGCAGGATCGGCGCGATGTACTGCAACAGCCCGATGGTGCTCAACGGCACCCGGATGGCCGCCGCCCCGAAGCAGAGCAGCGGCACGGCCGTGACGAGACCCGCGCTCGCCAGCAGCACCGCGTGCCCGACGCCTTCGGTCCCGAACGTCGAGGCGCCGGTGCCCTGCAGGAAGAGCAGATAACCGAGGGCGGGCAGCAGCAGCACCAGGGTCTCCACGGCCAGGCTCTCGGTGGCCGCCACGTTGGCCCGCTTCTTGACCAGGCCGTACGCGCCGAAACTCATCCCCAGCGTGAGGGCGATCCACGGCGGACGCCCGTAGTCGACCGTCAGCACCAGCACGGCCAGCGCCCCGAACCCGACCGCCGCCCACTGCAAGGGCCGCAGCCGCTCCCGCAGCAGCACCACCCCGAACAACACGTTGACGAGAGGGCTGATGAAGTACCCCAGGGCACTCTCCACCACGTGCCCGGTGTTGACCGCGTAGATGTAGGTGCCCCAGTTGATCGTGATCGTGACGGCGGCCAGGCTCAGCAGACCTAAGGTTCCCGGCCGGCGGGCCAGCTCCCGGATCCACGACCAGTGCCGGCGTACGGCCAGCGCTGCGGCGACGGCGACCAGCGACCAGACCATCCGGTGAGCCAGGATCTCCACGGCTCCCGAGGGCTTGAGCAGCGGCCAGTAGAGCGGGAACAGACCCCACATGGTGTAGGCGGCCACCCCGAACAGGACACCGCGCCGAAGGTCAGGCATGTACCTCAGTTTCATGCATTACAACCCTTAAACACAAACAGGTTCCCTGAAGGGAATTATTCAGAAGCCCTTAAATGTTGGGGGGTATGTAGGCTGAGGGAAGACCTCTGGAGGTGCGTTATGGGCTGGCTGTTCGGCGGCAACAAGACATCGATGGTCCGACCGGAGGACGCCCTGCCGGGCCGCGCGGAGCCCATGCCCGTGCCGGACCGCCACGCCGTCCTCGACGCCTCGCTCGCCCCGCCGTACGCGCCGGGGTCGGAGGTCGCCGACTTCGGCCTCGGCTGCTTCTGGGGCGCCGAGCGCATCTTCTGGCAGACACCGGGCGTCGTCACGACGGCCGCCGGCTACCAGGGCGGTCACACCCCCAACCCGACGTACGACGAGGTCTGCAGCGGCCTCACCGGACACGCCGAAGTCGTCAGGGTCGTCTTCGACCCGGCGAAGGTGTCGTACGAGGAGCTCCTGAAGACCTTCTGGGAGGCCCACGATCCGACGCAGGGCATGCGCCAGGGCAACGACGTCGGCACGCAGTACCGTTCGGCCATCTACTACCACTCGCCGGAGCAGCGGAAGGCCGCCGAGACGTCGCGGGACGCGTACCAGAAGGTGCTCAAGCAGGCTGGCTACGGCGACATCACGACCGAACTCGCCCCTGCCGGACCTTTCTACTTCGCCGAGGAATATCACCAGCAGTATCTCCACCGCAACAAAAACGGCTACTGCGGGATCGGCGGGACGGGCGTGGCCTGTCCGGTCGGCCTGACGTCCGGCGAGGCGTAGACCTGCGAAGATAGCTAGATTCTGGCCCATGGTCGCCCGGCACGCCCGGTGTCGATCATGGGCCAGAGCCGTCTTCGGCGACAACCTTCACTACAGAGTCAAGGCCGTCCGCCTGCGGCGACCGGCGGCGCGTCCGGGCGGTCTGCTGGCCGCGCTGCGGCTCTCCGGCCGGTCGCGGCCAGCACCGCCCACGCGCTGAACCACTGAGACGACCAACAAGAAGATGGTCGGGCCGGATGTGCCACAGGCGCAGGAAGCGGAGGATAATGTCCAAGTGACGGAGAGTGAGCCGAAGAAGCGTAAGCCCATCGTGCATAAGAAGCCGGTCCTGGCAACCATTCGTCAGCTCTACGGGACGGCCTTCCGCTGCGGCATGCCCGGTTGCGGCAAGCCCCTCTACAAGATGAACAATGACACCGGCGAGATCGTTCTCAACAGCCATGTGTCGCACATCTGCGCACGTAGCGAGGGTGGTCCACGCTGGGATCCGGAGATGAGCGAGGACAAGAACCGCAGCGAATCCAACCTCATCCCAATGTGTTTGGAACACGCCCTTGAGATTGACAGGACACCTGAACACTATCCGGTAGAGCTGCTTCATGAATGGAAGCGCGCGCAGATAGAAGAACACTTCAAGGTGCAGAAGGGGTGGCCGCTAACCGACGACGAAGCTCAGCAGATCATCAATGCGTCCTTCGATGCAAGGGATTATGGCGTCGCCGTTGAGGCGGCATCCAGTGTCATTGCAGCGGCCCGTGCGGCCGGGCACCTAGCCGAGGTAGCTCGCCAGCAGCGCCAGTTGCCTTTCAACGCGGCGTTCGCATGGCACGCGATGCGTACACAAGTGCAGCGGAGTCTGCCTCGTGCCTGGGACGCTGCGACTGGGGAACTACTACCCCCGGTTGAGCCGTCGCTAGTGGAAACGATGCCATTCCAGGAGAGACTGGACGTAACCCTCCAGCAGGTCGTGGAGGCCCTACGTCCCTTTGTCGCGACGCTTGTAGCCGAGCTCTACGCGGTCCGCGCAGCATTGCCGCACGTCGGCCCTTGGTGTAACTGGGTGGAAGCCGCCGCAAGGATGGTTCTGGAGGCGTCCGCTCGGTGGCCGGGACGTCCACCCGAGGATGACGACGAAGTGCTAGCCGAAGTGCTCACGGAGTTGCTACGCGCCTCTACGGCGTTAAGCGCAGCCTGGCAAGGCCAGCCGACCGAGCAGCCTCCCAAGCCAACGCCGCCGCCGTCTGAGCCAGTCGAGACCAACGCACAACGACTGACACGTGAACATCGAGAGCTCTTGGAGCGGGCCCGTCCATGGGCCCGCGTGGGCGGGCTGCCCTACGATGCCAACTTGTACACGAACCTAATAGGAGCAGCACGCTTCGCTCTTGACCTTCCCGAGTTGCTCATGCATCTGCCCGTAGGGCTGACAGCAACAACCGGACTGGCAGCACACGTCGCCCGCAACGCGGATGATGCCACCTTGGCGGTTCTCATCGACGACGCAGCGGCGCAACGGCCGCTAGCCATTGCGGTCAGCCTTGTCCGTGAACTGATGTTCGTTGCCAAGGAGACGCAGCGACCGGACCACGAAGAGAAGGCCAGAGAGCACGCGACTCGACTGCTGCGCGAGGCCGACTGGGCAGACCAGACGATTTGGGTAGTGAATAGGCTTCACGTGCGCCGCTTGCTGGGGTGGACGGCGTCGATTAGCACCGCCCACGAGGTTCGGGAACGCATCGCCATGAGTCTCAGCGGACGACCAGAGCTTCTCGAATCGATACTGCTCGGCATCAGTCAACAATCCGAACAACGTGACCGTAATGATTGGAGCCGATTGCTCGGAATCGACGTCCACGTCGAGGACCTACCCGCCTGGTTCCCCACGTCCGTCGTCGTCGCCGAAATTCGGCGTCAATATCCCGACCTAACAGCGGCCAGTCGATATGACGGCCCAGAGGATAAGAATCAAATCTGGAAGCTTGCCAGCCAGATCCTATATATCGACTCCCGCTCCTCTGACTGACTTCAATCAACGTTGAAGCGGTCCGTCGTGACGATCGCGTACTTCGGTGCGCGCCGTTCGTGGTCGGGGCGATCGCCGCCAGGCCCCTCCTTCGTCGGGTCCTGCCATCGGTGACCATGGTTGGGGTGACAGCTGTACCGGCGGAAGTATCGGCGCTGGCCGATCTTGCAAACGCAGTTGCTAGCAACGACCTTGGATAATCACAGGTGTGGGTGGACTGGGATCGTTCGGTGTAGGCCCATGACCAACCTGTCAGGACCCTCGTGGGCAGCTGTTGACTATTACGTTCTCACTTGTAAACAAAACCCTCGTCGGCTCTGCAATCACGAGGCCTCCGAACTAGCGTTTCCGGTTCAGAAGCCTCTGTGGATGTCAGGACAATTTCGCGATCTCGCTAACAGGAGGTCACCGCCCGGGCGAAGATACCGGCGGCTGTGGCGGCCTGCTTGTGGTGACGTGGGCGTTCCTGCGGAGGGTGAGAGCGGGGTCGGTGGCCGAGGCGGGAGACGAAGAATACATCAGGCTATTGCGGGCTTGTGGAATCTCGGCCGTCCGACGGTTGGTCCAGATTCTGTTCTCTCTGTCTTTGCTCGGCTTTGATCCTTTCGGCTTCCTCAACAAAATCGGCGAGCGCATCCTCAGGTTTAAGGCGTTTATATCTACCTATGCTTAGATCGTAGATGCTCCATTCATGCTCTAACGCATCGGCTGTTTGCTGAAGATAGAATCCTCTGTCTTTGAACTTGAAGTATCCAGTGAAGCCTGCCGATATGCCAACTAGAAATGTCGCGACTACTGTGGCCCATCGGAAATTCTCCTGTTCAACCGCGAGGCTACTCATAGAAGCAGCGAACAGGGAACCAATAATGACTAGAGATTGAAACGCGTTGTTGATTCTTCTATAACGCCGACTGTCTCGTCTAAAGATTTCGATATCTCGGCTCGTGTCATCCTTGTAGATGGATCGGCGCTGCGAAATAGTCATTGCGAGGTTAAGTGCCATAAATCTTTTACGCTCACGTAGAACGGCTAGGTCTAGCTCGACGTCTCCCACTAATTTGAGGGCTCCGATGCGCCCGCTTCTGCGGTTAGCGTAGTAGGTTATCGCGCCGACAATGAGCAAAATATCTATCGGAATCGCAATGACGTTGATCAGCTTCATATCAAATTTCCCCCATGTTGCCGCTGTGGCGATATAGATTGTAAAGAACATGGTGGGTGCGAGTATAAGGCCAACCCGAAACGCCAATCGCTGCCGTTTGGTGCGCTGCAACTCAAGTTCTTTCAGAAGAATCTCCCGATTGATTGCTAATAGCTGCTCGCCGGGTCCTGTATACTCAGGCGTCGCCATCGGTGGATCCTCACTATTCTCGGGTGATTCTACTTGTGTGTGGTGCGTTGTGCGAACAGGATCAACTATTGTGCGAATAAGAACGTAGGTCACGATCACGCCAAGGGCTACTTGCGTAAATGCCCATAGATGAGTCTTTAGCATGAGATTTAGGCTGACATCTAATAGCCAGTTCTCAGGATAGGTCACTGCTGATGGTTTGAATTAGTCTCCCCATTGGCGTTCACGCACAGGCGGTGACTCTGTCATCGGCCTATCTGATACGTGCACCTCGCCGTCGGTCAAAGAATGCAGCGAAACCCGTCCAAGTTGCATCTTGATTGGCTGCCCTTCTCGCCAGCTCGTCATTATCAAGCGCATCAGATGTGCGCTGTACCTGTTCTTGCTTCATCGCAGAGGCAGAAAGAGGTGTTACCTGGTGCAGCGCTGCCAACCAGGACGGGTGCGCCTGGCGAGGTTTTGGCTCTCGCCGCCGAAGCTGGACCCCTCCTTCGTCGGTCCTGGCGCCGGGTGATCCTAGATGAGGTGACAGCAGCACTGACAGCAACGGCCCCATACGCTGGCGCATACGCGCTGCTGTCAACATCCGCCTGACCACGGCCCCGCTCAGCCGAGCAGGGTAGTTGCTCCGCCTGAAAAGCGGAAGGTCGGGCTGCCGCAGCGTATCCCCAGCCGGACATGGAGATCGTCGCTTCTGGTCAGCTTGCCATCGAGGTTCCTACTGCCGATGCCCGTGCCTTCTGGAGCCTGGTCTCGGCGTGTAGATTGCCGGCCAGTTCCTCCAAGCTTTCTCCGCAACGCACGTTGGAGAGACCGCTGGCTATCGGCATGAAGTTGATTCGCATGGCGACCCAGCCTCCGGACATGTCGATTATCTGCCAGCCAGGGAATCTCCTGAGCAGTTGCTGCACGGTCAGGGGCACGGCTGTGCTCCGGCGATCAGTGACGAGAGCGGATGCGACGTAGTTGCGTGTAGCGAATGGCGACTCGGTGGGCGGCGCGGACCGGCTGGGTGAAGGGGTGGCCTGCGTAGATCGGTCGGTGTCTGCGTGGGTTCCAGCCGGTGCGCCACCAGTACGTGCCGTCCGCGCACCAAACGATCAGGCCGACCCAGACCGACACCATGGGCGTGCCGTAGTCGTGATGGACGTCGGCAGTGATTCCCTCGTCCGCAAGGGCGGCGGCCAGTTGTTGTGCGGCGGCCAAGGGGTGAGGCGGTAGTTCGTTCATGTACTGAGCGTTGCTGTTATGAAACAGCAGGGTGAACGGCCTAGTCCTGCTGGTGGTAGGGGTATTCCCGTCACGAATATCGGTACGGCCAAGGTCGGCGGCTTAACCTAGCGTTGTGACCCAGATACCGCCGCAGTTCTGGTCCGGGCCAGTCGTGGCCGCCGCTCTCGCCGAGTGCGATCTACCAACCATCCTCGAAGAGGTGCGGCGGTCGCACGGTTGGACGCAGGGCCAGCTCGCTGAGGCGGTCGGCTACTCCCAGAGTTGGGTGTCCAAGGTGTTGCGTGGTCGTCAGCCGCTCACTGTGGACCAGGTTCGGGAGATATCCATCCAGATCGGGGTGCCGCTTCACTTGCTCCGATTCGGAGCCCGAGGGGATGACGATCCGACGAAGCGCAGAGATTTCGGCAAGGCCGTGGCGTTGACCGCGCTGGCGGGGGTGGCCCTGCCCAAGCGTCCCGATGTGGATGAGACGACGGCTGCCACGCTGACCAGCATCACCGGCGCCCAGCGTCGGTTGGAGTCCGTCACGCCTGCGCGGGAACTCGCCAGGCCGGCTGTAGCGCAGGTCGATCTCGCGAGCCGCGTTCTCGTGCCGCGCGTCGCGGTCTCCGCATGCTGACGAGGTCCGGGCCGGTCTGAGCGAGGCGGCGGGCTTCGCGGCCTGGGTGCATGCCGACATGCAGGACACCGGTTCGGCGCGTCTCTACTACCGGCGCGCCGTCGACAGCGCGCGACAGGCCAACCATGCGCTGCTGGCGGCGTACATGATCGGCAGTCTGGCCGCGTTCGAGATCGACGCCGACGATCCGTTGATCGGGCTCAATCTCTTGGCGCGGGCGCGGCGGGAGATCGGTGAGCGGCCACCGGCAATCGCTCGTGCGTGGTTGTCGAGTCTCGAAGCGCTCGGCCATGCGACCGCGCGGGACGAGGCGGCGGCGCTTCAGGCGTTGAGCGTGGCTGAGGCGGCGGTACGGGCTGGTGAGCGGGCCGTTGCGCCGCCTTGGCCGTGGGCGTTCCCGTTCGATCGCGCCAAGTCGGCGGGGTATCGGGCCCTGGTGATGGTACGGCTCAAGCGGCCGGTTGAAGCCGTTGCCGCGTTCAACGAGTCGCTTTCGTCGGTTCAGCCTGGTGCGAAGCAGCGGGGTGTGCTCATGACGGAGGTGGCGACGGCTGAGGCCATGTCGGGGCGCTATGACGAGGCGCTGTATCTGGCGTCCAATGCGCTTACGGTGGCGACGACGTATGGCTCAGAGCGTGTCCTGCACCGGGTCAAGAACTTCCGGCGATCGTATGCCGGGCCGTCGTCCGGCGCTTTGCGCTCGTTCGACGAGCGTCTTCACGCCACTCTGATCTAGGGGAATCATGGTTCGCATCGCTGTGTCCGGCCATCGGGGCTTGCCGGAGGGGACCGCCGTACTGATCGACGTGGCTGTACGGCAGGCGCTCGCGGAGTACGGTCCTGAAGTCGCCGGATTGTCCTGCCTGGCGGACGGGGCCGATCAGATCTTCGCTCGCGCGGTACTCGACCTCGGCGGCGTGCTAGAAGCCGTGATCCCGGCCAAGGAGTATCGGGACGGGCTGCCGGGCGAGTACCAGGCTGCGTACGACGAGTTGCTGGGCCGGGCGGTCCGAACTCACAGGCTGGACTTTGTGGAGTCCACCGCGGAGTCGCACATGACTGCCAGCGCGCGGATGCTGGACGACGCCGATGTGTTGTTCGCCGTCTGGGACGGGCAGCCGGCCCGAGGCTATGGCGGCACCGCTGACGTGGTGGCCGAGGCGCGACGGCGGGAGGTGCCTGTTCGAGTGATCTGGCCCGATGGAGCCCGGCGAGACTAGGAGCCTCTAGACGCTAGGTGCCTGGTCAGGCGGCTAATGGGCCTCTAGGTATGCCTCTAGACCTAGAGGTGATCTCTCTCGGTCTAGAGGCACAGGGCTCTATCGGTTCTCGTCTGCTTGTTGTCGTGCGATCTTACGAGCGGTGGCGATCTGTAGCCGGGCTACCTCGGCCCAGAAAGCCTCTCCGTGGCGGTGGCCGCTTCCGGCATAGTGCCATTCGCTCACCGTCACGGTCTTCTCCGGATCGAGAGGCGGCGTGCCCGTGATCCGCCGGGCTTGCTCGGCACGGAAGTCGGCGCGGGCCTGTCGAATGTCCCCGAGTCTGATCGAGTAGTGCCGGGACTTGGTGGAGAAGTGTCCCCGGTAGCCGAGCATGTGCGCCCACTGTCGCAGGAGCAGGGTTCGGTAGGGCTGGAGCTCGGCGAGGCTGAAACAGGTGTAGATCATGCGGCGGGCGTGCTCGGCGATCTTCAGATCGGCGATCTGTCCAGCATGTCGAATCGGACGGTCTACGGTGCCTGCGGACTCGGCTCCCTTGGTGGCGTACTTGGCCACGTACGCGGCGACTCGCTGATCGCTCAGTCCGCCCAGCTCGGCTGAGACGTAGACCGGTCGTACGTCGAGCTGATCGCCCCACCGGACAGGCGAGGGCGGTCCGTCCTCTATTCGGACCGCGACCTGACTGGCGGTCCGGCGTATGGCTCGGTCGAGCAGGTCGATCGTGATGTGGTCCGGAGGGCGGTCGGCGGGTCCGTCCGGTCCGTCGAGTCTGACGATGGCATGGACGTGGACCAGGCCGCGCGCTTGGTACTCGGCGACCTTGGCGTACGAGAGGCGGACCGCCCGGCGCAGCTCCGTTCGGGTGATGCCGAGCAGGCGGGCCAGGACGCTCGGCACGGTCTTGGTGAACTCCCGCCAGAGCATGCCTGCGCGGGCGTTCCACAGGACGGCCCCGATGTAGTCGTAGCAGTCCACGCACAAGGGCTGGCCGACTTGGACGTCATCGCGCTCGTGACGCGAACCGCAGCCCTTCGGCCGGCCGTGCTCGCAAACGGGACGGTCCCGGCGCGGACGACATGGGAGCGTCCGGCCGGACTGCTCGCGGTGGGCGTGGACCGCACCGAAGGATGGAGCGGTGAAGGTAACGAACGCTCGGGGGTGCTGGCTGACCTCCTCCGGAACGCCCTTGCCGCCGCGTAGGCCAGTGACGATCAGGTGGTACGTGTCGTCCTTGTAGACCGCCGAGCAGGCCGGGCATCTGGACGCGCGCCGGTTGCCGCAGGCTGTGAGCAGGAAGCCGGTCGGCTCGTCGGCGGTCCGGTACATGTCGAGAATTTCACCCGTCCGGCTGTCCAGCGTGTACCTCTCGCCGTGCAGCCGGACCGGTTGGGCGCAGCCGCCCGTGGCGTGGACCATCTGTTGCCAGCGGGCGAAGTCGGGCATGGCCGCTCGCTGCATCAGGGCCAGCATCTCGGGTGACAGGTGAGGAACCTCGCTCATACGGCGTCCCTCCCGGAGGAGCCGTCGGGCGGGCTTTGGTGGGCGACGCATACGCCGAGCACGGTGGCGATGCGCTGCCATTTCTCTTCTGACCAGCGGGGGGATCTTGCGGCTTGCTGCTTGCCCCACTCCTGGGCAGACAGCTCGTTCGGTTGGTTCAGGTGGCCTCCTCAGCTCGTGGGCGGGAGCCACCGCCGTACCTGACGAGCACGACCAGACGTCAGCGCCAAGGCAGCCTCAAGACAGCCGTTGGCGGTGGTACCGGCAGCGAGAGAACAGGAATGGAGTGCGGCGAGAAGGTGAATGGCGCGCTCTGTGTGGACACCTGCCGTCGGGCCGGGAAATCCGACGGGTCATCAGTGGTCGTGGATGTGCTTGCCCGGAATCGTCTATGCGCCTTGAGGTGATTCGCCGAGATGTTCGCTGCGGTCGTGCTGTAGAGGGACGGTGGCTCTTGGTGTGAGTACGTTGTACCACTCGGAGAACGTGTTTACGCAGGTCGGAGTTCCGGCGGCGACCCGAGCGCAGACGTCCGGTGCGTACCGTAGACGTCCGGCTGGGTCCGTAGACGTCCGGTTGTCACCGGTGGTTCGAGGGCAAAGTAAGAAGGCTGTCGCCCAAAGGTAAGGGAGACAGCCTTCTCGGACGTCCTGAACGTCTTGGGCTCAGCCTTCTCGCCAGATCGGCTCAAGCAGGTCGGGGTTGAACTTCCTGCGTCCCTTGCCGGAGGGATAGATGATCACGGCTAGGAGGGCTTCGTGGATGTAGGAGCGCTTGATGGTGAGGGGGAGTCCGTCTTCCTTCTCTGGCAGGTACCAGCGCCGTCGGATGTCGTTGATGTCGGTGTCGGAGCGGGCTTGGCGACGCTGAGCGGCGGCGGTGAATCCTTGGGCCTCGGTGCGAAGGCGGGCGATGCGCTTCTCAAGGTCCGGCGCTGTTGAGAAGAAGAGCTCGTTGGTGATGTTGCCCGCCGTCCACTGGACGCGCAGCTCTTCAAGGCGAGTCTTTGCGCCCTCGTACTCCGCCTGGCCCGGCCACTTTCGGCGGGAGTTGCGGACGCGGCGAGTTGGACCTGCTCCAGCTTGGCCAGCACCGCTTCCGAGATGAAGAGATCGACCATGTCACCGCGCCGTCCCAGTCCGCCGCAGCCGCCGACGGTCTTGCCTGGGCAGATGTAGATGTGTTGGACGCAGTCCTTGCTGTGGGTGACGCGCAGTGAGGTGTTGCATAGGGAACCGTCCGGCTTGGCGCGACCGCAGCGGAGGAAGCCGGTGAGCAGGTAGTTCGGCTCGCGGAAGTCCGGTGTGAGGATGTGCCCGATGCGCCCGTCACGGTGGATGTAGTGGCCCTTACGGGCATCGAAGATGTTCTTGACGGCCATCCACTGCTCTGGCGTCACGATCGGCTCCCACTGGCCGACCACGGGGTTGCCCGCAGGGTCACGGACGAGTTCGCCGTTGATCTCCCGCCAGCCGCAGATGCGGGGGTTCTGCACGTTGAGCTTGAGCGAGGGGGTTGTCCACTCGTTGCCCAGCGAGGTCTTCGCGCCCTCCCGACGCCACTGGTTCGTGATGGAGTGGAGCGAGCGGCCTGCGATGAGGTCCAGCACCGCCTGTCGTACGAGAGGTGCCTCCTCGGGGTCGAGGGTGAGACGGTCAGGCTTCCAGCCGAAGGGGCGCGTACCGCCGACAGGAAGTCCTTGTTCGGCGCGCGTACGGTGCGAGCGGCGCATGCGCCGTTGCATCTTGCGGACCTCCATCTTGGAGATCACCGCGCCGAAGAGTCCCATGCTCTCGGTGTCCTCGCTGTACAGGTCTTTCGTGCCGCGAGCGTCGGCGAACACGCGGCCGTCCTGGGACGTGATCGCTTCAACGAAGCGTTCGTAGTCACCAGGACGCCGGGCGAGACGGTCTTCGGCGACGATCACGACGCCTTGCACCGCCGTACCGTTGGGAAGTTCGCCGGCCCGCAGAGCCCGTAGTATGGCCTCGAAGTCATCGCGTACGACGTCGGCCTTCGCGGCTGACTTGTCGTTGTCCGTGTACTCGTGGACGACCGTCCACCCGTGCCGTTCCGCCGTCTCCCGGTTGAGACGGTGCTGGTCCTGCACCCCGTGCTCATCCCGCCTGATGTCAGCGGATATGCGAGCGTAAGAGACGACTGGGACATTGGTCATGTAACTCTCCTCACATGGATTGTTGCGGAGAGTTAAGTTCTACCACCAGCAATATTTGTACAAAGTGCCCGATGGGTACTGCGGCATCGGCGGCACGGGCGTGGCCTGTCCGGTGGGCCTAGCCTCTGGAGAGGCGTAACGCGGTCGAGGCTGCCTCGACTTCGAAGGTCGTTTCGCCAGGTCCGAGGCGAGGTCTATCCCCCGAATCGGGGCGTAAGCACAGTAAGGGATGTAACTTCATTGCCTGAACGTACCCACGATTTGGCATCCCGGCCTCGCGTCCCCGCGGGTCATGTGCGATTATCGCAACATGAAGGACCCCGGCGAGTGGCTTGACATAGGTGAGCGGGTGCGCGAGTGCCGCATGGCAGCCGACATGTCGCAGGAGGAGTTGGCCTCGGCTCTGAAGCTCGACCGAACGATGATCGCGAAGATCGAGCGAGGTGTTCGACGTGTCGACGCGCTCGAACTCGCCAAGCTGTCGACGGTTCTTCAGGTGCCTCTGAGCTATCTTCTAGATCCGCCACCATCGGTCGTCTCCCGCCGCATGGAGTTGGCCGACGATACGGTGACTGACGCGACGCGGCAATCCCATCGCCTGGAGGTGGCTCTCTCTACGTGGTTGGCTGACATCCGGCAGCTGGTTGAGTTGGGAGTGCTCAACCCTCCCGAGATTCATCGCTATGCCGAGGCGGTGCAGGATGTATCGAGTGCCCGCCGTGCCGCCCTATGGGTGCGAGAGCGTCTAAGCCACGGCATTGAGCCTATCGATTCACTCATGAGTGTGTGCGAACGGCTTGGGCAGTTGGTCGCGGTGGTCGAGGTGCCAGGTGAGGGCGCCTCGTTGGTGGAGGGCGATCTCGCTGTGGCAGTTGTCAGCAGGCACGGAGATCCCGGCCGCCGGCGCGCGACTGCAGCTCATGAGCTGGGCCATCTGATAGTCGGAGACGAGTACTCGTCGGACATAGGCATCCATGCGTCTCGTGGTGAAAGAGAAGCGATCATCGACGCGTTCGCTGCGGAGCTCCTTCTCCCGGCCGCAGCATTTCGTTGCGTAATTCCTCCGGGAGAGAGAGCGAAGCGCGATGACTTGGTGGTCTTGGCTGCACGTTTCAGGACGTCCTGGTCGCTGACGGTGCGGCAAGCCGTTGCAGCTGAGGCAATTGATAGAAGTGTCGCCAAAGAAATGCGCCGAAGAAACCCGACACGCGCAGAGCTGATGGAAGCGGTCGGGTGGACACCTCAACCTGATCTGGAGACGGTTCGAGTCCCCCCGAGCTTCGCACATGCGGTGATGGAATCCTGTAAGAGGTCGCTCATCACGCAATCCCGGGCGGTGGAGCTCATGCGTGGCCAGATCGTGGCGGCCGACCTGCCAGGGCGTGATGACGCGGGTTTCGAGCTGTGAGCGACACTGAGTCAGACTCCGTTCTGGTATTCGACGCCATGTGTCTGAACCATTTTGCGCGCGCGGAGCGCTTGGACGTGTTGCGTGACGTTCTCGCGGGCACCACGTGCTTGACAACACACGTAGTGCGCGAAGAAATACGGGCGGGAGTGCAGGCGCATCCGCTCCTGGAGACTGTGCTCCATTCGGATTGGCTTGGGCTGGCAAGACTCGACTCTCTAGAAGAGATCAAGTGCTTCGCCAAATGGGTGCGGCGCATCGGATCTTCGGAGCGTGATCTGGGGGAGGCTAGCGTGTTCTCCGCTGCCGAACTGTGCAGTGGGATCGCCATCACTGATGATCGACATGCCGTGGCTGTAGGAAGGGCCCATGGCTTGGAGGTGCACGGCACCGTATGGCTTCTTGCCCGTGCGACCCAAGATGGGAAGCTCACTGAGGTGGCTGCTGGAAGCATCGTGGATGCTCTGAGCGCGACAGGAATGCGTTTGCCGTGTACAGGCTCGACTTTCGGTCCGTACGTTCGTCGCAATGGTTGTGCCTGATGTGGTAGCCGGGCGGCGATCTCGCGCCTCATCGTCACAACGGCAAGGAATGTTCGAGGCCACTGAGGCCTGACGTTCGCCGCTCTTGATCTCCAATAGGCCGTCATGTGCTGAGTACCGGTCGAAGCCCAGCTGAGCAGCACATCTATGACCTGCAGTGAAGCGCTACCACCAGCAATACCTGTACAAAGTGCCCAACGGCTACTGCGCCATCGGCGGCACGGGCGTCACCTGCCCGGTCGGCCTGACCTCCGGCGAGGCGTAGACCTGGGCGGCGAGCGGGCCGGTACGCCATCGACGCCGCGGTGGCGGCCACCGCACTGCGCTCGTTGCGCCCTGCCATCGTCCTGACCTCTGACGAGGAGCCGGATTTCGCGGAACGGGCCGAGGAGATTCCGCGGTCGGAGGACAATCACTCCTTGTGATCGTTCGTGACGCAGGTTCGTTGGCCGCAGCGCTCAACAACGTGTCTCGATGTCTCGTGACATCAGATTGTCTTCTGACATACACTGAGGCAGTGAGTACGAGCCACGCCGACGCTGTCACGTTCTCTGATCTGTCCAGGAATCCCAGGGCCGTCGCAGAGCGTGCGGCGCGCCTGGGGCGTCTGCGTGTGACCCATCGTGACGCTGTCGATTTCTATCTGACCGCGGCGGACCGTGAGGAGGAGCGCGATCGGACGCTGGCGACGGCGTCCCGGCTGTTCCTCGCTCTGCTCAAGCACGACCCCACTGCCCGCGCGCTGGTCCTGGCCATGCCGGACGTCTTCCCTTGGGTGCGTCACCTTTCTCCGGAGGAGCTTCGCGCTTTCACCTTGGAACTTGTCGAGGCGCTCTCCGACGCCGCCGAGCTGGATGTCGATGCCACCACCCACGAGGTCATTGTGGGCTGGCGGGCCACTGCCAGAATCAAGGCGGATCCTGCACACTACGCCCAGGCTCGCAAGCCTACGAGCGGTGATCTTGGGCCAGTGCAGGTCACTGCATGAGCCCGAAACGCGGAGATCGGGTTACGGTCCCGCCTCCGGTCGACGAATGGGACGTTCGATTCGGTACCAGCGAGGCCGTCCGGGGCTGGAAGAGCTTTGCCGTCACGCTCTGGCCAATACGCGCCGTTGCTTCGAGACACTGCGAACTGACCCGCGTACGGGCGCCGGCCACGACCGTCAGCATCGTCTACGCGGCGAGCTCTCGACTCATCGTCACAACGGTGAGGAATTGGAGCAGTGGGAGTTCGAGGTCACGAGCGGCGGGCGGGTGCGCTACGTCATCAATGACACCACTCGTACGGTCTGGATAATTTACGCATCGCCCCAACACCCCAAGGACACCGAGTAGACGGTTGTTGCGCAGCCAGCGCGCCGCGAGACACGCCGGTCACACTGCACGGGTAAGGCTGGCACCACCAAGAACCAGGGTTCCGCCAGCAATGCCGCTCTTCTCGGCTGTATCTAGGGTTTCGGCATGACCTTTTCTCGGGCAGCAGTGGCCGGCGGGCTCGCCGTGGGCTGCTTCGCCACCGTGTTCCCCGCCGAAGTCTCAGTAGCGCAAACCCTGGCACGCGGCGCCGTAGCCTCCTCCACCCCTGTGGAGAAGCTGGACAGAAGCCAGGTCGCCGAGCGGCTCAAGGCGAACGGCATCGACGCGGGCCACGTGAAATACGGAGTCAACGCCTATCGCGTGATTTATCGCACCGTGGACGCCAAGGGCCGGTCCACCACGGCCAGCCAGTTGGTCGCCCTGCCTGGCAACAGCCGGCGCAACCTGCGGGTGGTCTCCTGGTTGCACGGCACCACCGTCTACCGGGGCGATGTGGCCTCGGTGAACGAGAAATCCACCGACCGTGCCGCGACGCTGCTGTTCGCGGGGGCCGGGCATGCGGTGTCCGCCCCTGACTATCTCTTCGCGACGCTACTGAGCTGAGCGTCACCGAGGCGACCCAGCAAGGCGTTGCCCGCCTGGTGGCTGATGCGGAGCAGGGGAGCGTTCTGGCGGTCACCCGGCGGCATCAGCCGGTGGCGGCCGTCGTGAGCATTCGCCGGCTCAATGAGCTGGAGGAAGCGGCGGCTGATCTTCGTGATTTGGCGCTGGTGCTCGCCCGGTCGGTCACGGATACGGGGGAGCGGGTCTCACTCGATGAGGTGCTTGCCGCTTTCGGGCATACTCGCGAGTCGCTGTCCGCCATCCCGGACGATGAGTGAATCGTGTCCGACGTCGTCATCACAGCGCCGGCGGTCGACGACCCCCGGCGCACCGGCCCGGACGCGGTTCCCAGGGCGCTCAATAAAAACTTCCTCTCGCCGGACAACCCTGCGGCCGGCTATCCGCTGGGCGGGGAACTGAGCGCTGATCTTCAGCAGGCGGTCGACCTGTGGGCTGATCACCGATCCACGCCCCATTAGGCGGCGCGTTCATTGGCTGAACCGGCCCCGGCGTGAATTCCGCACGTGCTACCGCGACTTCCGGTAAGCGTGCTGCCATGCTTTCCTTCGAGGTCGGCAGGTAGCATGGTGTGCTTTTCGGATAAGTCTAACTATCCGAGAATTCACGCCAAGGCCAGACACTCATCGCTTCCGTCAGGTTCTTCCCCCGCTCTGCTTGTGGCAGACCTTCGTCGACGAGTCGGAGGTGCACACTTCAATGGAAACCGCCTTGCCCTCGTCGTAACTCTGGTCCCGGGTGCCCGCGCCCTTGAACCTCGCTGTTCCCGAGCCTGCCACGGTCAGGTAGGCCACCACGCTGTTCGGGTCACTGCCGTGGTGGTCTTCGAGCTCCACCTTCTCGTCGTACGCCCGGAAGTACGCCCTCACCCACCCATTGCCCTTATGGCATTCGGCCCACACATCCCTGCCGTCCTTGTCCTTGCTCGATGGGCCGGAACCGCTGAGGCTGGTGCAGTTCCACGCACTCGCCGACTGGGCCGCCGCCGGCGATGCCGTCGACAGGAGCGGCGCGGTCATCGCGATGGCCGCCAGCGCGACAGCCGTTGATCTCGGTAGTTTCATGATGCTGATTCCCCCTGTGGGTGCCGTCGTGAACTGATGTCCCTGCCTTCCTGCGACCACGGTAGAGCGTGCCGATTTATCTTTGCTTTCGATGCGTTCAGCGCATTACGGCATTCACCTTTCGGCGTTCTCACGCCGATTCGGTGTGCGCGAGGACGGCGGTGGCCAGTTCCTCGTGTACCTCGGGTGGCAGGGTGTGGCCCATGCCCGACACGATCATCAGCCGCGCCCCTGGGATCTGCTCGGCGATGATCGCGCTGTGGCCCGGTTTGGCAGGCTCGTGGCTGCCCTCGATGACGAGTGTGGGCGCCTTGACCCGATGGAGTACTCCCACCGGCTCGAAGTCGGGTTTGGCCATGGCGGCCCGGCGGTGGTTGGCCACCGCTGACAGGTCGCGGGCCCGGTCGTGGATGCGTTCCTGCAGGCGCCGGGCCGAGTCCTCGTCGAACGGCAGCCCGGTGCCGTGCAGCAGGCGCTGCTCGGCGATCATGCCGTCGATCCGGGCGCGCCGGTCCGCCGGTGGCGGGGCGGCCATCAACGTACGGTAGAAGGCCACGAACTCCGGTGTGGGCTCCGGCAGGCTCCCCTTGAGCTGCGGTTGTCCCGTCAGCGCCCGCATGATCACCTGGCCCTCGCCGCCGCCGAGCGGGGAGGAGCCGATGACGGTCAGCGAGCGCACCCGCTCCGGCCGCTCCACGGCGGCGAACTGGCCGAGCAGACCGCCCGCCGAGTGGCAGACCAGGTGGGCGCTCTCCAGGCCGTGCTGATCCATCACGCGGTAGACGTCGTTCTTGATGGCGTCCCAGGTGTACGGTTCCGCGTCGAAGTCCACGGTGTCCGACATGCCGGTGTCGCGGTGGTCGTAGCGGATCACCCTGCGGCCCGCGGCGGCCAGCCGGCCGACGAGCTCGTCCGGCCACAGGATTCCCTGCGACATCGAACCCATGATCAGCAGGATCGGCGGGTCCGTCCGCGCCCCGAACTCTTCACTCCAGATGTTCACGTTCTGCATGTCTCACAGCATGTCGTCTTCGGTCGCGGGCTTGTACAGGTGGTACTCGACCGTACGCGGGCTCAGGAAGAGCTGGGCGGGGATCTGCTTGCTCGACAAGCGGGGCGGCGACCTCGCTCAGGGCCAGCGGGTTCGCGCGGGTCAACATGACGAGCTCGCGTACCACCCGGGCGGCCGCCGCACCGCAGCGGGACTCCAGCAACCGGGCCGCCGCGGACTCGGACAGGCCCTCCACGGTCATCGTGCGCGGCACACCCCTGACCGCGGCGTCCCCGCGTACCGCGAACAACATCGCGATCCGTTCCGTCGCCAACCGTCTGGCGGCGAACAGCAGCGCATCGGCCGAAGCGCGGCGATCGACCGGATCGCCGACCTGCAACACCGGATCAGCGAAGAGATCTTCAGCGGCATGTCCGCCGAGGACCGGCGCGACCGGGCCCGTCTGCTCCGCGCCTGCCACGACACGACTCGTGACCCCGATGCGGGGCCGGACTGAGCCTCCGGGCGCTCACCCTCTCATACGGGTGAGCACGCCCAGCGGGTCGGCCAGCAGGTCGGAGAAGCCGAGTTCGGCGGCGCCGACCAGGGTGGCGTCGTCCCCCAGCGCCGAGGTGCGCAACCTCACCCGTTCCCGGGCGACGGGCAGCACGTTGGCGGCGATGCGGGCGCGCACCTGGGCCGCCGCGCCTGGATACATGTCGCGCAGCATGCCGCCGAAGACGACCATGCCGGGGTTGAACAGGTTGATGAGGTTGGCCACGCCGATGCCGAGCCAGTCGCCGACCTGGCGCAGCGCCTCCTGGGCCGCGGGGTCGCCGCGGTCGGCGTCGTCCACCACGGCGCGTACGGAGTCGCGCCCGAACGACTCGGCGGGCCGGCCCGCCGAGTCGAGCAGGGCCCGTTCGCCCACCTCCGCCTCCAGGCAGCCGTGTGAGCCGCACCCGCAGGGGCGCCCGTTGTACGGGTTCACCACCATGTGCCCCAGCTCGCACCCGTAGCCGCCGTCGCCGTCCAGCAGTTTTCCGCCCACGATGATGCCGCCGCCCACGCCGACGTCCCCGTGGAGGTAGATGAGGTTCTGGAAGCCGGCGCCCGCTCCGCGCAACTGCTCGGCCAGCGCCCCGAGGTGCGCCTCGTTGCCCACGGACACCGGCAGGCCGAGGCCCAGCCGGCGGCCCAGCTCGGTGCCGAACGCCTGGTCCACCCAGCCCATGTCGGGCCCGAAGCGCACCATGCCGTCGCCGGGCCGGATCATGCCGCAGTAGGACGCGCCGACGCCGACGCACACGGAGGACGAAGGGGCCGTCCGGTGCAACTGGCGGCCGAACCGGGCGAGCACCTCGACCACGCGGTCGAGGTCGGCTCCGGCGCGTGGGCGCACGGCCTCCCTGCGGTCCAGCATGGTCCCGCCGAGCGCGACCCGGGCGGCGACCAGGCGGTCCACGGCCACGTCGAAGGCCAGGACGTAGACCTGGCCGGAGTCGGGGCGGACCACCAGCGACGGCCGGCCGGCCCGCCCGGTGTCGGCGGGCAGCTCCTCGCGGACCAGGCCCGCGGTGGCGAGCTCCGTGGTCAGCGTCATGATGGTGCTGCGGTTCAGCCTCATCCGCTCGGCCAGCGTCGTGCGGGAGACCGCGCCGCCCAGGTGTACGTGCCGGAGCAGGGTGCCGGCGTTGTGCCGGCGGATCTCCTCCTGGGCCAACCTTGACCTCTCGGATCGTGAACGTCGGGTGTCTGAAGTGGACGATACTCCGGACAGCCGCGATCGGCTCCTCACCCTGGTCTCACGGGGTCAGGCGCAGGTGTAGCCGGAGGGGAGCGCGGTGTCGCCGTCGGGTCGGTCAGGGTTCCTGCGTCGCGGCCGTGAGGTGGCGGGGAAGTCCGGTGACGGCGATGTCGAGGGCCCGGGTGATGTCCTCGATCAGGGCGGCTCCGTGCCGCCCGTTCTCCATGGAGGCCCGGCCGGCGCTCGCGAGCGCTCCGACCATGGCTCCGACGATGGCGTGCGCGGTGACGTCGTCCAGTTCGGGGAACACCTCGCGCAGTGCCTTCGCCCACTCGTGCTGGAGGTCGAACATCCAGCGCAGCGCGATCGCCCGCAGCGCCGGAACGGTGAGGGCGAGACGTGTGCGGATCACGGCCGCGTCCTCGTCGGCGTCGATGCTCCACCGCCCCGGTTCGAGCACCATGGTGAAGGCCCGCCGCAGCAGGCTCTCCAGTGACTCTCCCGGGTGGGGCGCCGAGGTCAGCGTGCGGATGGCGTCGACCCGCTCGGGATAGTCGGCGAAGACGAGGTCCTCTTTCGCGGGGAAGTGCTTGTAGAACGTGGCGGGCGACAACTCGGCCGCCGCGCAGACGTCGGCCACGGTGGTCTGGTCGTATCCCCGCTCCGCGAACAACCGCAGCCCTGTGTGGATCAGGGTCTGCCGTGTGCGCCGTCTCTTGCGCTCCCGCAAGCCCATCTGCTCCGGCATGCGCTCAGCATAGTAGACAGAGTATGAAGGTATGTATTATCTAAAAATAGAGACTCTCTACTTAGGAGGACGTCGCATGACCGCAGGCCCCGGTGTCCGCCCCATGCAACTGCCCACCGCGCGTGAGCACCCCTTCGACCCGCCCGTCCCGCTTCGCGACCTCGCCGCCCAGGGACCGCTGCACCCGCTGGGCTTCCCCGACGGTCACATCGGCTGGGTGACGACCAGCCGCGACCTCGCCCGTGCCGTGCTGGCCGACCAGCGCTTCAGCGCCCGGCAGGACCTGCGCCACCTGCCCTTCGAACACTCACTCGGCGAGGACCCCGCCGCGCCGATGCTCCCCGGAATGTTCCTGCGCCTCGACCCGCCCGACCACACCCGCTACCGCAGGCTGCTGACCGCCCACTTCACCGTGCGCCGGCTCAACGGGCTGACCCCGCGGATCCAGCAGATCGCCGACGAGTGCCTGGACGCGATGGAGCGGGCAGGCTCCCCGGCCGACCTGGTCCAGCACTTCGCCCTGCCGATCCCCTCCCTGGTGATCTGCGAACTGCTCGGCGTGCCGTACGCCGACCGGTCGGAGTTCCAGGGCACCACGGAGACGATGGTCCGCCTGGGCACGTCCAAGGAGGAGTTCATGGCCGCCATGAACCACCTCTACGGCTATTTCCGCCGGCTGGTCGCGGCCAAGCGCGCCGACCCCGGGGATGATCTGCTCAGCGCGCTCGTTACCGGCGGCGACCTGACCGACGAGGAGCTCACCGGCGTAGGGCTGGTGCTGCTCGTCGCCGGGCACGAGACGACCGCCAACATGATCGCCCTCGGCACCTACGCCCTGCTGCGCCATCCGGACCAGCTCGCCGCCCTGCGCGCCGACCCCACGCTGATCGACAACGCCGTCGAGGAACTGCTCCGGTACCTGTCGATCATCCAGTTCGGCGCTCAGCGCACCGCGCTGGAGGACGTCGAGCTGGAGGGCGTGACCGTCAGGAAGGGCCAGACGGTGGTGATCTCCATCCCGATGGCCAACCGCGACCCCGGACAGTTCGACGACCCCGACACCCTCGACCTGACCAGGTCGGCCACCGGCCACGTGGGCTTCGGCCACGGGGTGCACCAGTGCCTCGGCCAGCAGCTGGCCAGGGTCGAGATGCGGGTCGCGTACGCGGCGCTGTTCCGCCGCTTTCCCGGCCTGCGCCTGGCCGTACCCGAGGAGGAGCTCGCGATGAGGACCGACATGGCCATCTACGGAGTGCACCGGCTCCCGGTGGCCTTCGAACCCGCCTGACACCGCCCCGCCGGGAGGGCGCCGCGGCCCGGCGGAAATCTGTTCGACGCCGGGCTCGCGGGCTGCCTACTGTTGGTCACCTGGGCACATCATCAACCGCAGGTGAGATGGGACGTACGGCATGACAGGAGCGGCGGAGCCGGAGTTCACGCAGGAGCGCATCTGGGACGCCGAGGCGGCCCGGCGCTACGACACGCCGGGCACCGGCATGTTCGCGCCCGAGGTGCTGGGGCCGGCCGTGGATCGCCTCGCCGAGCTCGCGGGCGGCGGGCGGGCGCTCGAGTTCGCCATCGGGACCGGCCGCGTGGGCGTGCCACTCGCCGAGCGTGGGGTGCCGGTCACCGGCATCGAGCTGTCGAGGCCGATGATCGAGCAGCTGCGTACCAAGGTGGACGAGGCGACGATCCCGGTGATCGCCGGCGACATGGCGACCGCCTCCGCCCCGGGGTCCTACTCCCTCGTCTACCTCGTCTTCAACACCATCTCCAACCTGCTCACCCAGGCCGAACAGGTCGCGTGCTTCCGCAATGCCGCCCGCCACCTGGAGCCCGGCGGCCGGTTCGTGATCGAGTTGTGGGTGCCCGAGCTGCGCAAGCTGCCCCCGGGCCAGCCGGCGACGGTCTTCACCGCCGAATCCGGCTACATCGGCCTCGACACCTACGACGTGCTGCGCCAGCTGGTCGTCTCGCACCACTTCACCTTCGACGGGGGCAAGCGGGCCGAGCTGTTCCGCAGCCCGCACCGCTACATCTGGCCGGCCGAGCTCGACCTCATGGCGCAGCTGGCCGGGTTCGAGCTGGAGACGAGGCACGCCGACTGGACCGGTGCCGAGTTCACCGCGGAGTCACGTTCGCACGTCTCCGTCTACCGCCTGCCGTAGGACCGCTGCCCCCGGCCGGTCCCGCGAGGCTCCTCCTGCCGTTTCGCGGGGCAGGCCCGCACGGGGGCCCATCCTCATTCGGAAAGCCTGCGACTATTATTGGTCCCGGTGGCGATGATCTCCATCACATCCGCATTGTGGGCGAGAATGCCGCAGCCGGCTCAACCGCGCAGGTCATCACCGCTAACTCGACGTTAACCACGTGTTTCGCGCAGGCACAAAGTCGCGGACAGGTGGATCAACAGGTGGACAAGGAGCGGCGGGCGGCAGATATTGGAGCAGGAGGTTTTCATGGATGTGCGCCTTGACCATCTCGTCTGCTGGGTTGCCGACCAGCGAAGGTCCCTGCATTTCTACGAGCAGGTGCTCGGGCTGCCCGGGGTGCGGACGGAGGAGTTTCGCGATGGAAAGGCGGCTTTTCCCAGCGTGCGGATCTCGGCCGAGACGATCCTCGATCTGATCGCGTACGACGCCTTAAAAGGGGTGGACGAGCACACCGGTGTGAAGGGCAGCTCCGGGCATCCGATCAACCATTTCTGCCTGTCGGTGGGCAAGGAGGATTTCGACGCCCTCCAGGTCCGCTTGAAACAGCACGGGGTGGAGATCTCCGGCACCGCGACCAACATCTTCGGCGCCCAGGGCATCGCTCCCGAGGCGATTTACTTTCCCGATCCCGATGGGAACGTGCTGGAAGTCCGCTATTACGATTGATCGTTTCCGCGGGGCGGCGGCACGGTGGGGCCGTGAAGTGTCGGCGGCGTCTGGTACACAGTCGGCATGGGTGTGAGCGTCGATGAGTTCCTCGCGTTGCTTGACGAGTTGCCCGAGGTCCGGATGAGCCATGGCGGCGAGTGGATCGGGCTGAAGGTCCGTGACAAAGGCTTCGGCTACCTGTGGGAGGCGACCGAGACCGTCGGGCTCAAGGCCACGATCGAGGAGCAGATCGCCCTCGTGGCCGAGCGGCCCGAGGTGTTCGAGGTGCAGTTCACGGCCGGGCGGTTCGGGTGGGTGGTGGTCCACCTCGACAGGATCGACCGCGACGAACTGTTCGAGCTGGTGGCCGAGGCCTGGTGCCTGACCGCGCCGAAGCAACTGGTGGCGGAGTTCGAAGCCACCCACCAAATCGGGCAACAGGTGCAGTCTGGGTAATCTCGGGCGGTGACCCATGTGAACATCCGGCTGCGGGAATGGTGCGACGACGACGCTCCCGCCGTGCTGCAGGCCTTCGAGTCCCCCGATCTGCGGCACCAGTCGCCGTGGCCCGTCGTCACCCTCCAGGACGCCGTGGGCTGGATCGCCTCCTGGAAGGGGGTCGGCCACGCCTTCGCCGTCACGGTCGGCGAGCAGGTCGCGGGCAATGTCGCGGTCGCCGGGATCGACGCCCACGACAACGGGTGGGTGTCCTACTGGGTGGTGCCCGCGTTCAGGGGGCTGGGCGTCGCGACGGCGGCCACCGGCGAGCTGGCCCGGTGGGCGTTCGCCGAGCGCGGCCTCTACCGGCTGGAGCTGGGGCACCGCACCAACAACCCGGCCTCGTGCCGGGTCGCCACCAAGGCGGGCTTCCTCCCGGAGGGGATCGAGCGCGGCAAACTCTGCTACGAGGGCGTGCGCTACGACGTCGAACGCCACGCCCGGCTCGCGACCGACCGCTGAGCCCGCCCGTCACTCCGGCCGCCACCGACCGGTGAGCCCGCCCGGCTCCGGCGTGCCTGGCCAGTGACGGGCGGGCTGATCTACCCTGGGCAGGGTGGACAGCGAGAGTCTGGCGGCGGCCGGGCTGCTGGCGGCCCTCAGCCGGGCGTCGGAGATCCTTGCGGAGTTACATCATCCTTTCGTGAGGAGCGAGCGCTTCTCCTACTTCTTTCCTCCCGCGGGCGCGAGGACCGGCGCCACCTTCACCCTGCCCGACGGCCGCGAGATGCGGTTCGAGGTGTCCATCGCCGCCGCGGACGGCGCCCTCCACGTGACAGGTGAGATCACGGCGGAGGGTGAGTCCCTGCTCGACCTGCCGCGCAAGAGCGTGCCCGGTCTCGGCGACGCTCTTGCGGTGCTCGACGACTACGCGGGAGAGGTGGCGGCCCCGGCAAGACGGCTGATCGACCGGCTGCTCGACGACGTTGTCTGATTGTCAGACAGTAAGGCACAATGGCGGTCATGAGGAATGGACCGCTCGCCGTCGTGGGCGCCTCCGTGCTGTGGGGCACGGCGGGCACGGCCGGCCTGCTCGTCTCCGCCGACTCCGTGGCCCTGGCCGCCGCCCGGCTCGTCATCGGGGGCACGGCACTCGCCCTCTACGCCGGAGCCGGCCTCAGGAACACGATCAGGCCAGCCCTCCTGCTGGGCGCCGCCGCGGTGGCCGCGTACCAGCTCTGCTACTTCGCGGCGGTCGCCCGCACCGGAGTGGCGATCGGCACGGTGGTCGCGATCGGCAGCGGGCCCGTCTTCACCGGGCTGCTCTCCTGGCTCATGCACGGCCGACGGCCGAGCGGGCGCTGGACCGCGGCGACCACGGCGGCCATCTGCGGGTCGGCCGCACTGATCGTCGGAGGCGGGACGCAGGCGGGTGGGGAGGTGGTGTCGGGGGTGCTGCTCGCGCTGCTGGGCGGGCTGCTGTACGCCTTCTACGTCGTCATGGCGGCCAGGGAGATCGGCCGGGGGGCCAGGTCGGACGCCGTGATGGGGGTGATGTTCGGCGGGTCGGCGGTGGTCATGCTGCCCATCCTGCTGGCGAACGGGGTCGCCTGGCTGGGGGAGCCGCGCGCGCTGGCCGCCGTGCTCTACCTCGGCCTCGGGACCACCGCGCTGTCCTACTTCCTGTACGGCCGGGGCCTGCGCAGCACCCCCGTGGCCACCGCCGCCACGCTGGCGCTGGCCGAGCCGGCCGTCGCGGCGCTGCTCGGCCTGGTCGTGCTGGGCGAGCGGCTGGCCCCGGTGTCGGTCGCGGGGCTGGTCCTGCTGGCCCTGAGCCTCGTCGTGGTGGCCGTACCGGAACGAACGCGGGAAAGGGCGTTAGAGTCGCAGCCGTGACGTTGCCGCTCAGACCCGTCTCGACCGTGGGCGCGCTTGCCGACGCCCTGCGCAGCAGGGTGCTCTCCGGCGAGATCGCGCCCGGCACCTCGCTGCCCGAGCAGGAGCTCGCCGCGTCGTACGGCGTGGCCAGGCCGACCGTGCGTGAGGCGCTGGCGACGCTGGTGCACGAGGGCCTGCTCAGGCGCGAGCGCAACCGCAGCGCCTACGTTCCCGAAGTGACGCTCTCCGATCTCGACGACCTCATGTACGTCCGGCGCCCGCTGGAGGACCTGATGGCCCAGGCGGTGGCCGGGCGGCGGGTGCCGGAGGCCGACGCGGCCCTGCGCCGGATGGCCGACCTCCCGGCCGCCGCGCCGTGGTCGGAGAGCGTGGCCGAGCACATGGCGCTGCACCAGGCGCTGATCGAGGCGGTCGGGAGCCCGCGGCTCGAACGCCTCTACGGCGCCCTGGCCGCCGAGACGAGGCTCGGCCTGGTCCGGCTGCGCGAGGTCTACGAGGACCGGGAGGTGCTGGTCCGCGAGCACCGCGAGCTGCTCGACGCGATCGCCGAGGGCCCGCCCGACGCGGCGCGTGCCGCGGCGGCGGCGCATCTCAGCCACTCGTGGGGCGTCGGTCACCACTGAGAAGCCACTGCGACGAAGCCACCACGAAGCCACCGCGAAGCCACCGCGACCTACTGCGACGCCCGCTGAGAAGTCGTCGTAACGCCGCTGAGACGCCTTCGACAAGCCGCTGAAGCGCCACCCGTGGCGGCGAAAGCGTGTCGGCAAAGGCCCCATTGCGTACGAACCCTTGCGGGAGCACCCCTGAACTCGCAAGAATCGCGCCCATGCACGGCAATGCGATGCCGGACTCCTACGTGTACGTCACGGAAGAGGGCGTCACCCGTCACTACGCTGACGGTAGTGTCGAGGCCCTCGCCTGGGAGGACGTCGTGGAGGTCCGTGTCGTCACGGAAGCCGGCGAGGACGTCCTCTACATCCTGCGCGACCGCGATGGCGAGGGCTGTGTCGTGCCGCGTTCGGCCACGGACGCCTCCTTTCTCGCCCGCCTGCGCTACCTGCCGGACTTCGATCTCGACCGGCTGACCCTGGCCGCGGACTCCACGCGCGACGGGGTGGTGGTCGTGTGGCGCAGCCCGGACCCGCCGTCCGCGCTGCCGGACCTGGAGTACGACTAGCCCGTACGGCTCGCCGACATTTCACGAAATGTCGTTCACACTTCATCGGCGCTGCCACTCCTGGACCGTTCCGTCAAGCCCTCGCCCTGCTCGACAATCGTCCGGTTGTGGACATATACCGTTATTCCCCCTTCTCGAATTGATCTTTAATCTTTAGTGGGGGCCGCCGCCCTTGAATGTTCGTGGGACTTGCCAACCCATGCAAGGGAACGGTGCATCGAGTATCGGGTGGTGCTATGAGGGTGGGGACTGGGGAGTCCGCTGTCGTGCTCCTCGAGGCCGTGCCGCGCCGTGCGTCCAGCATCTGGACGCGGGCGTACCTGCGGCTTCTGTTGTCCGGCGACATGGTGTGCGTGCTGCTCGCGTGCGTCTGCGTGCTGGGTGTCCGGCTCGTCGCCGGCGTGTACGTACCGCCGGCCGAATATCTGCTGGGATTCGGCCTCGTGGTCGCCTGGCCGATCGCGCTCATGATGGGCGGCGCCTACCGCCAGCGCGCCAACGGCGAGGGCACCGAGGAGTTCAAGGCGGTCTTCAACGGCGGCGCCGGGCTGATGGCCACGGTCGCCATCATGGCCTACGCGACGCAGACCACGATCGCCCGCAGTTTCGTCATGGCGATGTTGCCGCTGGCGCTGCTCGCCACCCTCTATTTCCGCTATCGCATGCGCAAACGTCTTCACCGGAGAAGAGCGGTGGGCGACTACATGCGCCAGGTGGTCGCGGTCGGGCACCGGGAGTCGATTCTCGACCTGGTGATGCAGTTCAGGCGCCAGCCCTACCACGGGATGCGGGTGGTGGGAGCCTGCCTTCCCGAGGGCGGCAGGGACGTCGACCTGGACGGTGTCCCCGTGCTGGGGTCGTTCGACGACGTGGCGAACGCGGTGGAGCGGGAGAAGGCCGACGCCGTGGCCGTGCTGGCCTGCCCGGAGCTGGACGGAGCGGCGCTGCGCCGGCTGGCCTGGAGCCTGGAGACCGCGCGTACCGATCTGTTCGTCGCGCCCGCGCTGCTCGACGTGGCGGGGCCGCGCATCAGCATCAGGCCGGTGGCGGGGATGCCGCTGCTGCACGTGGAGCATCCGGAGTTCGACGGCACGAAGCAGCTCGTCAAGACCGTGTTCGACCGGCTCGTGGCGGGGACCGCGCTGCTGCTGCTCGCCCTGCCGCTGCTGGGGATCGCGATGGTGATCCGGCTGACGAGCCCGGGGCCGGCGCTGTTCTTCCAGGTCAGGGTCGGCAAAGGCGGCAAAGAATTCCGCGTCGTGAAATTTCGTACGATGGTGGTTGATGCGGAGCAGCGCAAGCGCGACCTACTCGACGCGAACGAGTTCGACGGGGTGCTCTTCAAGATTAGGAACGATCCAAGGATCACCCGCGTAGGCGCCTTCCTGCGCAAATACTCGCTCGACGAGCTGCCCCAGCTGCTCAACGTCATCCGCGGCGAGATGTCCCTCGTCGGCCCCCGCCCGCCGCTGCCCGAAGAGGTGGGCAAGTACGGCGCCGACGTCCGCCGCCGCCTGGTCGTCAGACCGGGCATGACCGGGCTCTGGCAGGTCAGCGGCCGCTCCGACCTGACGTGGGAGGAGTCCGTACGCCTCGACCTGCGCTATGTGGAGAATTGGTCGCTCATCCTCGACCTGCAGATTCTCTGGAAGACCTGGTCCGTCGTGACCCGTGGAGAAGGGGCTTACTAGCAGTGAAAGCACTCGTGCTCGCCGGAGGGTCGGGCACACGGCTGCGGCCCATCACGCACACCTCGGCCAAGCAACTCGTGCCGGTGGCCGGCAAACCGGTCCTGTTCTACGGCCTGGAGGCGATCGCGGCGGCGGGCGTCACCGAGCTCGGCATGGTGGTCGGCGACACCCAGGCCGAGATCGAGGCGGCCGTGGGCGACGGCTCGGCGTTCGGGCTGCAGGTGACGTACCTGCGGCAGGAGGCGCCACTCGGGCTCGCCCACGGCGTGCTCATCGCCCGCGACTTCCTGGGCGACGACGACTTCGTCATGTACCTGGGCGACAACTTCATCGTGGGCGGCATCACCGACCTGGTGGCCCGGTTCGCCCGGGAGCGGCCCGCCGCCCAGATCATGCTCACCGAGGTCGCCGACCCGCGCCAGTTCGGCGTGGCCGAGCTGGACTCCGAGGGACGGGTCATCGGCCTGGAGGAGAAGCCGGCGCGGCCGAAGAGCGACCTGGCGCTGGTCGGCGTCTACCTGTTCAGCCCGGCCGTGCACGCGGCGGTGGCGGAGTTGAAGCCGTCGTGGCGGGGCGAGCTGGAGATCACCGACGCCATCCAGTGGCTGATCGAGGCGGGGCTGCGCGTCGAGTCCTCCATGATCACCGGCTACTGGAAGGACACCGGCGACGTGACCGACATGCTGGAGGTCAACCGGCTGGTCCTGGAGTCGGTGGAGCCGCGCGTGAGCGGGCACGTCGACGTGGCCAGCGACCTCGTGGGCCGGGTCGTGGTCGAGCCGGGCGCGGTCGTCGAACGTTCGCGGTTGGTCGGCCCGGTGATCATCGGTGCCGGCGCACGTATCAGCGACAGCTACGTCGGCCCGTTCACCTCCATCGGCGCGTCCTGCACGGTCACCGGCAGCGAGATCGAATACTCGATCGTGTTGCCCAGGGCCTCCATCGCCGGGGTGGGCCGGATCGAGTGGTCGCTGATCGGCCACGACGTCGAGGTCACCCCCGCGCCCCACACCCCCCGAGCCCACCGCCTCGTGCTGGGCGATCACAGCAAGGTGCAGATCCACTCATGAGAATTCTGGTGACGGGCGGCGCGGGGTTCATCGGCTCCCACTTCGTGCACGGCCTCGACGCCGCGGACGTGACGGTGCTGGACAAGCTCACCTACGCAGGAAGCCGAGCCAACCTCGACGGGGCGCGGCACACGTTCGTGCACGGCGACGTGTGCGACGCCCGCCTGCTGTCCGAGGTCGTGCCCGGTCACGACGTGGTGGTCAACTTCGCCGCAGAGTCCCACGTGGACCGGTCGATCGTGGAGGCGGCCGAGTTCGTGCGCACCAACGTGCTGGGCACGCAGACGCTGCTGCAGGCCTGCCTGGAGGCCGGGGTGGCGAAGGTGGTGCAGGTGTCGACCGACGAGGTGTACGGCACGATCGAGTCGGGCTCCTGGGCCGAGGACGCACCGCCGGCGCCGCGTTCGCCGTACGCGGCCTCCAAGGCGAGCGCCGACCTGATCGCCCTCTCCTACGCGACGACGTACGGACTGGACGTCTCCATCACCCGCTGCGGCAACAACTACGGCCCCCGCCAGTATCCCGAGAAGATCATCCCGCTGTTCGTCACGCGGCTGCTGCGCGGCGCGACCGTCCCGCTCTACGGCGACGGCGGCAACGTGCGCGACTGGATCCACGTCCAGGACCACTGCGCCGGCATCCGGCTGGTCATGGAGAAGGGCTGGCCCGGCGAGGTCTACCACATCGCGGGCACGGCCGAACTGAGCAACCTGGAGCTGACCGGCCTCCTGCTGGAGGCCTGCGGCCGGGGCTGGGACCTGGTCGAGTACGTCGAGGACCGCAAGGGCCACGATCGCCGGTACTCCCTCGACGACACGAAGCTGCGCGCCCTGGGCTACCGGCCGGAGATCACGTTCGAGCAAGGGCTGAAGGACACCGTGCGCTGGTACGCCGAACACCGCGGCTGGTGGACGGCCTGACGGGAGGCGCCATGAGATGGCTCATCACGGGCGCGGGCGGCATGCTCGCCACCGACGTGCTCGACCGTACGGCGCTGACCGGCGACCCGGTGCTCGCGCTCGCCCGCAGCGAGCTCGACCTGCGCGACCGGCGCGCGGTACGCGACTTCGTGTGCGCCTACCGGCCCCACGCGGTGATCAACTGCGCCGCCTGGACCGCCGTGGACGAGGCCGAGTCGCGTGAGGCGGAGGCGCTGGCGATCAACGGGCACGCGGTGCGCTGGCTGGCCGAGGCGTGCGACCTGATCGGGGCGCGGCTGGTGCACGTCTCGACCGACTACGTCTTCGACGGCGCGAGCGCGGCGGCGTACCGGGAGGACGCGCCCACCGGGCCGGTCAACGCCTACGGGCGCACGAAGCTGGCGGGGGAGCGCGCGGCGCTGGAGCACGGCCACTACGTCGTACGGACCGCGTGGTTGTACGGCGCGACCGGCGCCGACTTCGTCCGGACCATGATCAGGCTGGCCGGTGAGCGCCCGTTCGTGGACGTGGTCGACGACCAGCGCGGGCAGCCGACGTGGGCCGCCGACCTGGCCGACTTCCTCGTACGGCTGGCCCGGTCGGACCTGCCGCCGGGCGTCTACCACGGCGTCTGCTCGGGCGAGACGACGTGGTACGGCCTGGCCAAGGAGGTCTTCACGCTGCTCGGCGCGGACCCCGGGAGGGTGCGGCCGGTCGCCGGCACCGCCTGGCCCCGGCCCGCTCGGCGCCCGGCCAGCAGCGTGCTCGCCTGCACGAAAGCCGAGCCGCTGCGCCACTGGCGGGCGGCGCTGCACGCGGCCTGGCCGGTCATCGCCGCGAATGCGGGGCCTCAATGCAGCGTGGCGTAGAACTCCCGGCACGCGCGGTGATCCGGCAGCAGCCCGCCCGCGAGTGCCTCGTCGAGCGAGGGCGCCTTGGCGTCCTTGTCGGACAGCACGGGCTCGACGCCGGCCGGCCAGGCGATGGCGAGGGCCGGGTCGAGCGGGTGAACCCCGTGCTCGCGGCCGGGCGCGTACGGCTGCGAGCACAGGTAGACCACCGTGGCCTGCTCGCTCAGCGCCATGAACGCGTGCCCGAGCCCTTCGGCGATCAGCATGCCGCGGCGTGTGCGGTCGTCGAGCGTGCGCGCCTCCCAGCGGCCGAACGAGGGCGATCCGGTCCGCAGGTCGACGACCACGTCGAGGACGCTGCCCGACACGCACATCACGTACTTCGCCTGGCCGGGCGGCACGTCGGCGAAGTGCACACCCCGCAGCACCCCGCGGCCGGACACCGAGCAGTTGACCTGGGCGACGTCGAAGCGCCGCGGCAGGCCGGACGCGCGGAACGCCTCGAGGAACGATCCACGGGAGTCGGTGTGGACGCGCGGCGTGTGCACCCACGCTCCGTCGATGCCGAGGGGATCCATGGCCCGCACAGTACCAACGAGAAATCCGCCATCGGAGCGTACGAATGACACCTTGCCGTTTATGCGGCTCCACCGACATGACCGGTGTCGTGGACCTGGGGGCGACGCCCCCCTGCGAACGCGTCCTCACCGCCGGTCAGCTCGACGAGCCGGAGGTCACCTATCCGCTGCGGCTGCGCGTGTGCACGTCGTGCTGGCTGGCGCAGATCCCGCCGCTGATCTCCCCCGAGGAGACCTTCACCGACTACGCCTACTTCTCCTCCTACTCCACCTCGTGGGTGGAGCACGCCAGGGCCTTCGTCGCGGGGCTCGACCTGAAGCCGGGCTCCTTCGTGGTGGAGGTGGCCAGCAACGACGGCTACCTGCTCCGCCACGTGGTCGAGCGGGGTGTGCGCTGCCTCGGCGTCGAGCCGTCGGTGAACGTCGGCGCGGCGGCCAGGGAGCGCGGCGTGCCGACGGTGACGGCGTTCCTCACGCCGGAGAGCGCGCGGGCGATCGTGCGGGAGCACGGGCGCGCGGACCTCGTCGTGGCCAACAACGTCTACGCGCACATCCCCGACGTGATCGGCTTCACCGAGGGGCTGCGCACGCTGGTCGCCGACGACGGCATGGTCTCCGTCGAGGTGCAGCACCTGCTCACGCTGATCGAGCGCAACCAGTACGACACGATCTACCACGAGCACTTCCAGTACTACACCGTCGCGTCGGCGCGGCGGGCGCTGGCGAGCGGCGGCCTGGCGGTGGTGGACGTCGAACTGCTGGAGACCCACGGCGGCTCCATCCGCCTGTGGGCCAGGCCCTCGGAGTACGGGAGTGCGCCGTCGCCGCGGGTGGCCGACGTCCTGGCCCTGGAGAAGGCGGCCGGGCTGCACGAGGTCTCCGGCTACGCCGAGTTCGCGGGGCGGGTGGCCAGGGTCCGGCGTGACCTGCTGCGCTTCCTCATAGACGCCGCCGAATCGGGCCGGACCGTGGTCGGGTACGGCGCTCCCGGCAAGGGCAACACGCTGCTCAACCACTGCGGCGTACGGCCGGACCTGCTCGCGTACACGGTGGACCGCAACCCGTACAAGCACGGCAGGTTCACGCCCGGCGCCCGCATCCCGATCCTCCCGACCGGCCGGATCGCCGCGGACCGGCCGGACTATGTGCTCGTCCTGCCGTGGAACCTGCGCGAGGAGCTGGTCGAGCAGCTGTCGTACGTCCATGACTGGGGTGGCCGGCTGGTCTTCCCCATCCCCACGTTGGAGGTCGTGTGAAGGTCGTCCTCTTCTGCGGCGGATACGGCACCCGCATGCGCACCGGGGCGCCGGGCGACGTGCCCAAGCCCATGCAGCTCGTCGGTCCGAGGCCGCTGCTCTGGCACGTCATGCGCTACTACGCGCACTTCGGTCACAAGGAGTTCGTGCTCTGCCTGGGGTACGGCGCCGAGCACATCAAGAGCTTCTTCCTGACGTACGAGGAGACCGCGTCCAACGACTTCGTGCTGCGCGGCGGCGACATCGTGCTGCTGGGCAACGACATCTCCGACTGGACGGTCTCCTTCGTGCACACCGGGATCGAGTCGTCGATCGGCGAGCGGCTGCGCCGGGTGCGCGACCACCTCGACGGCGACGAGATGTTCCTGGCGAACTACGCGGACGTGCTCACGGATGCGCCGCTGCCGGAGATCATCGACAGGTTCGCCAGGTCGGACGCGGGCGGCTCGCTGATGGCCGTGCCGCCGCCGGGCACCTTCCACTGCGTCGGGATCACGCCGGACGGGTTGGTGGACCAGATCACCGCGGTCACCGAAATGCCGCTCTGGGTCAACGGCGGATATTTCGTGTTACGGCAGGAGGTCTTCGACCACATCCCCGAGAACGGTGACCTGCTCGTCGACGGGTGCAGGGAGCTGGCCAAACGCGGACGGCTGCTCGCCTACCCGTACCGCGGCTACTGGCGGCCCACCGACACCGTCAACCAGCGGCTGGAGCTCGACCGCGCCTACTCGCGTGGCGACCGCCCGTGGGCGTTGTGGGAGCGCACAGCATGAAACGGCTCATCCCCACCGGACTGCGCAGGATCGCCGCGCTCGCCGCCCACTGCGACGACATCGCCATCGGCGCGGGCGGCACCCTGCTCGCCGTCTGCACCTCCCACCCCGGCGTGCAGGTCGACGTCCTGGTGTTGTCGGGCGGCGGCACCGATCGCGAGCGCGAGGAGCGCAGGGCGCTCGCCGCCTTCTGCCCCGGCGCCGACCTGCGGATCACGGTGGCCAAGGTGCCCGACGGACGGCTGCCCGCCCACTGGGACGAAGCCAAGACGGCGGTCGAGGAGCTGCGTCTGCGCACCGAACCCGACCTGATCCTCGCGCCCCACGCCGGCGACGCCCACCAGGACCACAGGGGCCTGGCCCGGCTGGTGCCCACCGCCTTCCGAGACCACCTCACGCTCGGCTACGAGATCCTCAAATGGGACGGCGATCTCGGCCGCGCCCACGCGTACCAGCCGCTCGACCTCGCGCTCGCCGAACGCAAGGTCGCCCTGCTGTGGGAGCACTACCCGTCACAACGCCGGCGCACCTGGTTCGACAGGGAGGCGTTCCTCGGTCTCGCCAGGGTCCGCGGCGTTCAGTGTCACGCACGCTACGCCGAGGCCTTCTACCTCGACAAGATCTCGCTCGACCTAGCTGGAGGCTGAAACGACATGCGTGTCCTGCTCACCGGGCACCAGGGCTACCTCGGCACCGTCATGGCCGGGCGGCTGGCCACGGCCGGTCACGACGTGACGGGCCTGGACTCCGGGTTGTTCGCCGGCTGCGTGCTCGG
Source organism: Nonomuraea longispora (assembly GCF_004348345.1). Taxonomy (GTDB): domain Bacteria; phylum Actinomycetota; class Actinomycetes; order Streptosporangiales; family Streptosporangiaceae; genus Nonomuraea; species Nonomuraea longispora. The sequence goes on along the minus strand of NZ_SMJZ01000005.1, from coordinate 2,768 downwards.
TCCCCCGCCCGCCGACCCGCCGGGCCACCGCGCCGACCTGCGAGACGTACGCGCGGAACTGCTCGAAGGCGTCGACGCGGTCATCCACCTGGCCGCGCTCTCCAACGACCCGCTCGGCGCGCTCTCGCCCGAGCTGACCTACTCCATCAACCACCACGCCTCCGTACGCCTGGCCAGGCTCGCCCGCGACGTCGGCGTGCGCCGTTTCCTGTACGCCTCCACCTGCTCGGTGTACGGCGCCTCCGGTGGGGACGACCTGCTCGGCGAGGACGCCCCGCTGCGGCCCGTGACCCCGTACGCGGAGTCGAAGGTGCGGGTCGAGGACGAGCTGCTGGAGCTGGCCGACGACGACTTCACACCCGTGCTCCTGCGCAACGCGACCGCGTTCGGGTTCTCGCCGCGGCTGCGGGCCGACATCGTGCTCAACAACCTCGTCGGCCACGCCCACCTGACCGGCGAGGTGCGCGTGTTGTCCGACGGCACCCCGTGGCGGCCGCTGGTGCACGTGGCCGACATCGCCGACGCCTTCGCCGCCATGCTCGACGCGCCACGCGAGGCCGTGCACGCCAGGGCGTTCAACGTCGGCGGCGAGCAGAACAACCTCACCGTCGCCGGCATCGCCGGGCACGTCGTGGAGGCGGTGCCGGGATCGCGGCTGCTCATCACGGGCGAGACCGGGGCCGACCCGCGCTCGTATCGGGTGGACTTCTCGCGGATCAGGCAGGCGCTGCCGGGTTTCCACGCCCGCTGGACGGTGAAGGCGGGCGCGGTCGAACTGGCCGAGGCCTACCGGACCTACGGCCTGACGCAGGCCGACTTCCGCGAGCGGTTCACCAGGCTCGCCTGGCTGGCCGAGCGGCGGTCGAGCGGCACGGTCACCGCGGAGCTGAGGCCGTGACGGGAGAGGAGATGCACGCCCTGGTGGCGCGGCTCTACCCGCTGTGCCGCTCCATCACGGGCGACGGGGTGCGCGCCACGCTCGGCATCCTCGCCGAACACCTCGACCTGGACGTGCACGAGGTGCCGACGGGCACGCAGGTGCTCGACTGGGCGGTCCCCAAGGAGTGGAACGTCCGCGACGCCTACGTCATGGACGCGGACGGCGCGAGGGTCGTCGACTTCCGGCGCTCCAATCTGCACGTCGTCGGCTACAGCGTCCCCGTGTCGGCCACGATGACGCTGGCGGAGCTGCGGCCCCACCTGCACACGCTGCCCGAGCGGCCCGGCCTGGTCCCCTACCGGACCGCCTACTACGCCGAGACGTGGGGGTTCTGCCTCAGTCAGAGCACGCTCGACGGCCTCGGCGAGGGGCCGTACAAGGTAGTGATCGACTCGACGCTGGCCGACGGTCACCTGACGTACGCCGAGCACGTCGTACGCGGACGGACGACGGACGAGGTGCTCATCTCGTGCCACACGTGCCACCCGTCGCTGGCCAACGACAACCTCGCCGGGCTCGCCGTGGCGACCGCGCTGGCCTCCCGGCTGGAGCGGCCGCGCCTGACCTACCGCTTCGTGTTCGCGCCCGGCACGATCGGGGCCATCACGTGGCTGGCGCGCAACCGCGAGCGCGTCTCCAGGATCAGGCACGGCCTCACACTGGCCTGCGCCGGCGACCGCGGCCCGCTGACCTACAAGCGCAGCAGGCGCGGGGACGCCGGCATCGACCGGGTGATGGCGCACGTGCTGCGGGAACGGCCGCACACGATCACGGACTTCTCACCGTACGGCTACGACGAGCGCCAGTACTGCTCGCCCGGCTTCGACCTGCCCGTTGGCAGCCTCACCAGGACGCCGTACGCCGGCTACCCCGAATACCACACCTCGGGCGACGACCTGGACCTCGTCTCGCCGGAGTCCATGGCCGACACGCTGGAGGCGCTGTGGTCGGCGGTGGAGGTGCTGGAGGGCGACGGCCGCTACCTGAACCTCAGCCCGTACGGCGAGCCGCAGCTGGGCCGGCGCGGCCTGTACGGATCGATCGGCGGCCGGAGTGACACGAAACAGGCCCAGATGGCGATGTTGTGGGTGCTGAACCTGTCGGACGGCGCGCACTGCCTGCTGGACGTCGCCGACCGGTCCGGCCTGCCCTTCCGCGCGGTGGCGGAAGCGGCGCAGGCGCTGGAGGCGGCGGGGCTGCTGAAGAGGGAGGGCGCGTGAACCTGCGGGTGGGCGATCTCGTCGAGGTGCGCAGCGAGGCCGAGATCCTCGCCACGCTGGACGAGCGGGGTGAGCTGGAGAGCCTGCCGTTCATGCCGGAGATGGCGCGCTTCTGCGGCCGGCGGATGACCGTGCACAAGGTCGCGCACAAACTGTGCGACACGATCAGCCGCAGCGGCATGCGCCGGATGGAACGGGCCGTCCACCTGACCGGGGCACGCTGCGACGGCGAGGCGCACGGCGGCTGCCAGACGGCCTGCTCGCTGTACTGGAAGGAGGCCTGGCTCAGACGGGTGGACCCGGACGAGCCGCAGGCCGCTCCCGAGCCCGAGCCGGCGCTGCTGCCGCTGCTGCTGGCCCGCACCCGCAAGGACGCCGACCACTACTCCTGCCAGGCCACCGAACTGCTCAGGGCGGCGCCCACCTGCCTGCCGTTCCGCGACCTCGGCCAGTACGTCACCGACGTGCGCAGCGGCAACGCCGGCGTGGGCTCGGTGGTACGCACCTTCCTCGTCGGGCTGTTCAACCGGTTCCAGGAGTTCAGCAAGAAGGTCCTGCCGCGACGCCTGTGGTTCAGGCGCGGGCTGCGCTGGGGCTTCGTCGAGGGA
>NZ_SMJZ01000059.1 GCF_004348345.1 Nonomuraea longispora | reverse complement strand
GGAGCCCGGCCCCGGCGGAGACTCCGGCATCGACGTCGCCGCGCTCAGCGTGCTGGCCGCCTCGGCCGCCTCCCGGGCGCGCGAGCTGCTGCTGAGCGGGCGGCTGCCCCGCCTCACCGAATACCAGGACCGCGTGCGGCTGGCCGCCGAGCACGGCCTCGGTCTCGGGATCGAGGCCGCCGTACAGGCCTGGAGGTACGGCGGCGCCGACGGCCTGGACGTGCTCGAAACCCCCTGGACGCCGCCCCGCCAGGACCTGGCCAGGGCGCGGGCCCGGCTGGAGGCGGGCTGGGAGGGCGAGGCTCCGCCGCCCGTCGAGTCCTGGCGCAACCGCTGGACGCTCGGCAGGCTGCAGCTGCGCTACGGCCGCGACGGCCGGTGGTACCCCTTCACCGAACGCGACGGCGGCTGGTGGCCCGCAGGCCCGCCCGAACGTGACCCGTCGGCCGCCGTCCACGGACGGTGGCAGCCGGACCGATGAGTTCGCGGCCGCCGCGACGGGCTGCCGAAGTACGGGGCCTCCCACACGTTGACCGAGGCCGGCTGGAACCCGACCACGATCCTGTCCGGCGACGTGCCCGCCCAGGTCGCCGTGCTGAAGCGGCGGCCAGGCCGGGAGCTGCAGTTCCACGGCAGCGCCCGGCTGACGCAGTCGCTGCCGGCCGCCGGGCTGGTCGGCACGCTGCGGCTCGTGATCGCCCCCGCCTTCGGGACCTACGGGACCGGAGCGTAGGGAGGTCGTCGTGCATGATGCCGGTGGGCGATCGCGTCCGGCGTCAGGCGGTGCCTGCGTTTGGGGATGCCGTAGGTGGGGTGTGAGGTGGCCCACAGCGACATCGTGAGGATGCCGGCCTTGAGGTGCGCGCCTTTGCGGCCGCCCTGGTACGTCGGTTTCGCCCGGCCTTCGTGGTCGACCAGTTGCAGGATCCCGTCGCGCCGTCCGAGGCTGATGTGGTTGTAGTTGTAGACCAGCTTGGTGTGGGCGACCGTGCGGCCGGTCAGGCGTCCCACGATCGCCTCGATGGCCTGCCGGCTGGTGTAGCCGGCCGACGCGCAGGACATCGGCATCGGCCGGCCGTTGTCGCCGATGGCATAGGCGCTGTCGCCGATGACGTACACGTTCGGGTGCGAGACGGAGCGCATGGTGCGGTCGACGACGGTCTGGCCGGTGTCGGTGACCTCCAGCCCGGCGGCGGCGGCGATGGCCTTGACCGCGAAGCCGGCCGTCCACACGGTCGCATCAGAGGCCGGGGTGGTGCCGTCGGCGCACCGCACCCGCCCGCTTTCCACGGCTTCGACGCTGGTGTGCTCTCGGACGGTGATGCCCAGCCGGTCGCAGGCCTGGCGCAGGTGGGCGCGGGCTCCGGTGCTGAGCCGGGCGCCCAGTTCGCCGCGGGCGATGAGCGTCACCGACAGGCCGGGCCGGGATTCGGCGATCTCGGTGGCGGTTTCGATGCCGGTCAGCCCATCGCCGACGATCAGCACGTTCCCGCCTTCGCCCCGCCTGTCCAGGGTGTCCAGGCGTTCGCGCAGGCGCAGTGCCGAGGGCCGGCCGGTGACGTCGAAGGCGTGTTCGCTCACGCCGGGGACGCCGTGGTCGGCGACGTGGCTGCCGAGCGCATAGACGAGGGTGTCGTAGCCCAGTTCGCCGCCGCCGCCATCGGTGTCGGCGGCGTCGGCTGTGTCGGCTGTGTCGTCCAGGGTGACGCGCTGGTGTTCGGGGTCGATGGCGGTGACGCGGGCCAGTCGCAGCCGTATGCCGGTGCCGGCGAAGACGTCGGCGAGTTTCGGCGCCTCGATGTCCTGGCCGGCGGCCAGCTGGGGCAGCCGCATGCGCTGCACGAAGTCCGGAACGGCGTTGACCACGGTGATCTCGGTGTCTTTCGGTGACAGCCGGCGGACCAGGTTGCCGGCCGTGTAGGCCCCGGCATAGCCGGCGCCGAGGACGACGATGCGGTGTTTCATGGGTGCTCCTGTCGGTGTGCTGGTTGGTGGTCAGCGGATGCGGCGGTCCCCGGGGGTCACCGAGGCTGTCGCTCGGGGGTGCCGTGCGCCTGTGCGGAGAGGTCCTGCCAGTCGGCCCAGGTCTTGAGCCGGTCGGCGTAGACCTGCTGGAGCATCGGGTAGAAGCCCTGGCCGAAGAGCACGCGCAGGGGCGGCTCGGCTGAGTCGACGATGGCAAGCAGTGCCTGGGCCGCGGCGGCGGGGTCGCCGGCGGGCTGCTTGCCCGCGAACGAGGCGATGCGGCGGCGAAGGCCGTCGTAGACCGGGTCGGGCTCGGCCAGGTGGCCGTTGGCGAGGGGGTCGGGGTTCTTGCCGTCCCGGGTGGCGAAGCCGCCGGGCTCGATGATGGTCACCTTGATGCCGAAGCCGGCGACCTCCTGGGCGAGGGATTCGTTCAGCGCTTCCAGGGCCCATTTGGAGGCGCTGTAGGCGCCGCTGAGCGGCATCGCCATCAGCCCGGCCGCCGAAGACAGCTGGATGATGTGTCCCGCGCCCTGCTCGCGCAGGTAGGGCAGCGCGGCCTGGATCACCCACAGCGCGCCGAACAGGTTGGTCTCGAGCTGGTCGCGCAGGTTCTGTGCGGTCAGTTCCTCGACCGCGCCGACCTGGGCGTAGCCGGCGTTGTTCACGATGACGTCCAGACGGCCGAAGTGCTCGGCTGCCCGCTTGACACCGTCGAAGACGGCTGCCTCACTGGTCACGTCCAATTCCAGCGGAAGCAGCGCCTGACCGTAGCCGGCGACCAGCTCCTCCAGGCTTGCGGCGTTGCGGGCGGTCGCGGCCACCTTGTCGCCGCGCGACAGGGCGGCCTCGACGAACTTGCGGCCCAGGCCGCGAGATGAACCGGTGACGAACCAGACCTTGCTCATGATGGTTTTCCGTTCCTTGTCTTCTGCGGTGGCGGCTGTGTGGGGGTCCGCACGCAGCGGGGCCACAGGTGATCGGTCGACAGCGGTGTGCCGCGTACGTCGTTCGCGCGGCGTCCTGACCATGCGGCGCCGCAGCCCCGGACTTTGTGACAGCGCCGTCCTGTGAGGTGTGTCACCGGGCACGGGTGTCACACCACGGCGGGCGCCGGCGCCTTGTGCATAGAGCAGGAGCCACGGGAGCAGGCAGGAGCCAGGCATGAACGAGCACACGCACGCGACGACGGGCACCACCGAGCCGGCGGCTGGGGGCGGGCGGGCGGACCCGGCGACCGAGGCGTTCATCGCCCACCGCAACCTGCTGTTCACCGTCGCCTACGAGATGCTCGGCTCGGCGGCCGACGCCGAGGACGCGCTGCAGGAAACCTGGCTGCGGTGGATCAAGGTCGATCATGGGCAGGTGTCCGACCCGCGCGCCTACTTGGTGCGGATCGCCACCCGGCGCTCGCTCGACCGGCTGCGCGCCATCCGGCGGCGTAAGGAGGACTACGTCGGTTCCTGGTTGCCTGAGCCGCTGCTCACCGCGCCGGACGTGGCCGAGAACGTCGAGCTCGCCGAGAGCGTCTCGATGGCGCTCATGCTCGTACTGGAGACGCTCTCCCCCACCGAACGCGCCGTCTTCGTACTGCGCGAGGCCTTCAGCATCAGTCACGAGGAGATCGCGGCCGCCGTCGGCAAGAGCTCCGCGGCCGTGCGTCAGATCGCGCACCGCGCCCGTCGGCATGTCGAGGCCCGTCACCCGCGCGAGGTGGTCTCCCCGGAGCAGACCCGGGCGGTGCTGGAGTCGTTCCAGCGCGCGCTGGAAACCAGAGACTTGCAGGGCCTGCTGGACGTGCTCGCCCCGCGCGTCGTCCTGATGAGCGACGGCGGCGGCGTCAAGCAGGCCGCGCCGCAGCCCATCACCGGCGCCGGCAGGGTGGCCCGCATGATCGTCCAGGGACTCGGCAAGGCCCGGGTCGCGCTCGCCGGCGAGCCCACCATGGTCAACGGTAGCCCGGCACTACTCCTGCGCCTGGACGGCGAGATCGACGGCGTCATTGCGGTCCGGGTCGAGGACGCTCGCATCACCGGCCTCTACTACGTGCGCAACCCCCACAAGCTGACCCGCATCGCATCCGAGACCCCGCTCACCCTGCGATGAACACCTGCAGTGAGCCGGCCCGCATTTTCCAAGCGGCCCGGACCGGACGGCGGCCCAGCCTAGGCGCGGGACAGTTCGTCAGGCCGGGAAGCCCGCGCCGGCAGGGGCCGCATGTCCAGCCCAACGGCGAGGTAGGGCGAGCTCGGTCTCGATGGTTGGCACGTCGAGGGCCTCTTAGCGAGGTTTCGGGAGGTGTGCCGTGGCCAGCCAGCCGCGGCCGGCGGCGGCGCGGGAGGGATCGAACGCGGGTGGAATCGGGCGTTTGCGGGCGGCCGCAGCCTCGGCGATGTCCGTCACGGCGGGCTGCCAGCCGCGGCGGGTAAGCCAGGCATTGAGGTTCTCGGTGGGGCCGCCGCGCCACAGGTCGACGAGCTCGGCGGAGATGTCCGCGCGGGCGCTGCGGAGCAGCTCGGAGTCCTTCATGTGGTCCAGGGCGAGCATGCTTGCTGGGGCGGAGAGGGCGGTGATCCGGTCGAGGAGCAGGTCGGCGGCTTCGGGCGGAAGTGCGTACAGGATGCCCTCGGCCAGCCAGGCGGCCGGCCGCCCCGGGTTGAAGCCGGACTCCGTCAGCGCGCGCGGCCAGTCTTGGCGCAGGTCGGTGGCGACCTCGACGCGGTGGCACGCGGCGGTCGCGCCGCGGCCGTCGAGTACGGCTGCCTTGAATGCGAGCACGTCGGCGAAGTCCAGCTCGAAGACCTTGGTGCCGGGCGGCCAGGCGAGTCTGAACGCGCGGGCATCCATGCCGCACGCCAGCAGGACCACCTGCTCGCATCCTCCTTCGGCGGCTTCCAGTAGCGCGCGATCGAGGAACTGGGTGCGGACGGCGACCTGCTCGGCCATGACCTGCAGGAAACGTGCGGTCGCCGGAGAGGCCCCGGCGGCCCAAGGGGTGAACGCCGGATCGACGGCCTGGAGGAAGTGCCGTGCGTAGGGGTCGTCGAACAGCCGGTCCGGTCGGCTGCTTTCTTGAGCGCGCAGGAGAGCCACGCCCAAGGCGGTCGCGCCGATTCCTGCCAGGCTTTTGGGGACGGTCGGTTCTTGTGTCACGGGGTTGTCCAGCTCCTCTTCTTGACAGGTGGTGTCACGCGCGGGCGCCCAGGGCGCGGAAGTAGTCGCTCACGGGTGCGAAGTCGACGCTGTCGCCGCGGAAGCCGACGTACTTGTCCGGGCGGATCAGGTACAGGCTGGGGCGGCGCACGCCGTAGCGGTTGTGCGCCTCGCTGCGCAGGTCGGCGAAGACTCCGTCCAGGGAGTCGTGCGGCAGGTGGCCGCGGGTGATGACATGGACCTCGCCGTGCCCGGCCATCGCTTCGTGTGCGGAGGCATGCCAGGCGGCCAGGGTGGCGGAGTCCGTCGTGTCCGCCGCGAACAGGACGAGGTGGTGGCCCGGCGTCCGGAGTATGTGACGGAGCGCCACCGGCCCCTCACGGTTCTCCACGTAGACGTCCCGCACCAGTTCGCCGGCTTCCGGTCCGGTGCAGGCCACGTCGCTCCACGCTCTGGCCTGTGATCCGTGCCAGCGTTCGAAGACGAGGTCACTGTCGCGATAGTGGACGAGGTGTTCGCCGAAGGCGTTCGACAGCCGCTGCTGTACGGGATTGAGCCGGCCGAACAGGCGCAGCGCGTGCCGCCTGGCTCTGCGGGCGACCAGTGTGCTGCCGGTGGCGGCCTTCGTCGTGGCCGAGGTCGCCTCGACCACGGCCTTGACCACGGGCCAGCGTTCGGCCTCGTAGCTGTCCAGGAGGGGCTCCTCGGCGCGCCCGGTGACGACGAGCGCGAGTTTCCAGCCCAGGTTGTAGGCGTCCTGCATGCCGGTGTTCATGCCCTGGCCGCCCACCGGGCTGTGGCTGTGCGCGGCGTCGCCGGCCAGGAGGATCCGGTTCTGGCGAAGCCGGTCGGCCAGGCTCTCGCGGGCCACGAACGACGAACTCCACTGCAGATCGCGTACGCCAGCGTCCAAAGGCGTGCGTTCGGCGACGTGGGCGGCGAAGTCGTCCAGCCCTGGGCTCTGCGGCGGCCGGTCGTCCGGGGTGCTGGCCAGGATGCGCCAGTAGCCCCCGATCATGGGGAAGACCGCCACGAGGCCGGACTTGCCGAAGTAGACATGGAAACGGTCCCGCGTGAGCGGCCAGTCCACGGCGACGTCGCCCAGGATGAACCCCCGCTTCAGGTCGGCTCTCTCCCGGGTGATGCCCGCCGTCTCACGCACGGCGCTGTGGGCGCCGTCGGCGCCGATCAGCCACCCGGTTTCGCACCGTTCGCCGCGGCCGTCCTCGTGGCCGAGTTCCACGCTGACGCTGTGCTCGCCGGCCTGCTGCCCGACCAGGCGGGTGCCCCATTCGATGGTGACTCCGAGTTCCTCGGCGCGCTCGCGTAGCAGCGCGACCGTCTGCCACTGCGGGATGCACAGGTCCAGCGGGAACGGGGAGTCCACAGCCGTCACGTCCATCTCGGCCAGGGCCGTCGTGCCCTGGTAGAAGTTCAGCGTGTGCAGCGGGACGCCTCGTTCGATGGCGGCTTGGGCCAGCCCGAGATCGTCCAGCATTTCCAGCGATCTCGCCACGATCGACACCGCCCGGCTTTCCCGGTGGTCCGCGCTCCCGGCGTCGATGATCCGTGGGATCACTCCCCGCCGTGCCAGGTCGATGGCCAGCACCAGGCCGGTCGGCCCCGCTCCGACGATGAGAACGTCCGCTTTCGTAGTCACAAACCCACCTCTTAGAACGAATGATCGTTCTTTTTAGAAGAGCATGATCCTACGATCGTCGTCAAGAGCGAATGTCCCTTCTCTATCGGGCGGCTCGCGTGGGCGCCGACATCAGGGCTCGCATGCCGCTCCTGAAGGTCACCGAATCCGCGTGGCCGTATACCGCGCGGCGTACCAGGAACCCGTCGACCAGAGCCATCAGGACATCGGCCACATGCTCGGCCGGGACGTCGGCGGGAAGCAGTCCGCGCTGTTGATGCCGCGCCACAAGGCCGCCGACCACGCCGCGGGCCTCCGCCATGACCTCCTTCAGTTTGGTGCTCAGCGACGGCGATCGCAGAGCCTCCGACCAGACCTGGACCAGCAGTTGGGCCGACTCCTGCGATCCGGACAGCGGCGGGCGCTCGACCCCCAGCACGAGATCGACGATGTTGTCCAGATCCGGCGGTCGCGCGTCGTCCTTCGCCTCGAACGCCGACGCGACCTCGGCCAGAGCCTCGGCGGCGGTCGCCGCGATGATGTCGTCCTTGCTCTTGAAATAGCGGTAGACGGCCCCGGCCGACAACTCGGCCTCGGTCAGTACGTCCTGCATGGACGTGGCATGGAAGCCGTTGCGGATGAAACAGCGCCGGGCGGCGTCCAGGATCTGGCGGCGGCGGGCTTCGAGGTGCTCCTTGGGCATGCGTGCCATGGGATCACAACGTAGAACGAACATTCGTACTTGACAACTTTGCCACCTTACTCTTAGAAAAAGAATGTTCGTTCTCTTTGCTGTGAAAGGTCGCACCATGTCGTTTGCCGCCAGCACCCTGAGCGCTCTGGTCGCTCTCGTCTTCCTGCTCGCCGGCGCCCAGAAGGTCCTGTTACGGGATCCCGTGACGGCCAACCTGCTCAGGCTCGGCGTCGGCTCGACGATGACCCGCTCGATCGGCACCCTGGAGATCGCCGGCGCGCTCGGGCTCGCGGCCGGCCTCTGGTTCAAGCCGCTCGCCGTCGCGGCCACGGCCGGTCTCACGCTGCTGTTGATCGGCGCAGCGGGATTCCATCTCCGTGCCCGCGACTTCGCGCACCGGCGCCACCGCTCCCACGCCGTGGCGCCCGTGGTGCTGGCCGTGGTCACCGGAACGACCATGGCCCTGTTGCTCGCGACTTCCTGAGCGAAGAGCACAATGAATCGCCCTGCCGGTCTTCACAACCCCTCCCTCGCCAGCATCTAGCGCCCTCGCAGAACACGAGAAGTCCCAGCGCCACCCCGACGCTGCCGAACAGGCCCGCGCCGAGTACGCCGCCTTCCACAAAGGGCTCTGACCTCGCTGACCCACGGATCAGCCGTCAGCACCGACGACCACGACGAAGTCCATCTACCTCGGCGCGGAACACCACGTCACTGCAGGCCAGAGGCGGGTTCGTTGGATTCTGCTCCATTGCTGCCGGGACCCCGACGCCGCCGCGACCGAGCGGCGCGTTGGTCTCGCACAGTTTGCCCTCTCCAGGTTCAGGCGGCTATGAGCACGGACAACGCAATCGCGTGTACCTGGTGACAGCTTCGTCAACGGCAGGCCTTCTCACGGGCGCGGGCCTGGACCGCGCGCCGGTCGGCGTGTAGCCCGATCACCAGCAGCGCCTTGGCCTCGTACAGCAGCGGCACCGGCGGGATCTTCTGGTCGTAGCGGCGCACGAACACCTCCGGCAGCCCAGCCCGCGCGGACAGGACGTCGAAGTTGTGCGTGATGACCGGGCCGACCATCACACCCCGATACGGCGGCCCTGTCGAGCCGGTGAGCCGGATCAGCGTCCTTGCGGCCTCAGCGGGGGCGGGTGAGCTGGGGAGGCAGCGGACGCGCGTGCACGACGTCGAGCCGGGAGACGGCCCGGGTGAGGGCGACGTACAGGCGGTTCAGCCCGCGCCGCTCCGCCTCGGCGATGGCGGCGGGCTCGGCCACGATCACGTGGTCGTACTCCAGCCCCTTGGCCATGGCGGCGGCCAGCACCGTCAGCCGCTCGCCCGCGTCGACGCCCTCGTCCCGCAGCGCCGACGCGAGCTCCTCCACGTCCGCGTCGGCCGCGATCACCCCGATCGAGCCCTCGAACGCCAGCGCCTCGCGGACCGCCGTCACCACGCCCTTGGCCGGCTTCGCCACCTGGGTCACCCGCAGCCGGCCGTCGGCGCGGTACGAGCGCGTCGCCGGCACCTCCACGTCGAGCGCCGCCAGCAGCGTGTTGGCCAGGTCGACCACCGCCGCGGGCACCCTGAAGCCGGTGGTCAGGGCGATGACCCGGGCGTCCGGCTTGCCGAGCAGCTCCATGCGCTCCCGCCACGAGGTGGCGGCCCACGGGGTGGTGCCCTGGGCGAGGTCGCCGAGCACGGTGAGCGAGCCGTGCTCGCTGCGCCTGGCCACCGCCCGGCACTCCATGGGCGACAGGTCCTGGGCCTCGTCCACGATGACGTGCCCGTAGCCGCGCGGGCGCTCGATGAGCCCGGCGAGCTCGTCGAGCAACACCAGGTCGGCGGCCGACCACGTGGCGCTCCTGACGCTGCGGGGCGGCCTGTCCCAGGTGATGGCGGCGCGCTCGGCGTCGGACAGCACGCCCGCGGCCGGATCGGGGCCTGATTCTGGGCCGCGCAGCAGCTCGTACAGGACCTCCACGGGCCTGGCGGCGGGCCAGAGCACGTCGAGCGACGAGGTGACGCCGCGGCCGATCTTGCGCAGCCAGGGCGCGTTCGGCGTCTGGCCGCGGGTCTCGGCCTGCCGCCGGATTGACTCGACCACCCTCGCGCGTACGCGTTCCCGCCCGACGGCGTACGGGAGCGCCTCGCGCCGGGTGTCGTCCACGAACCGGCGCAGTTCGTCCTCGTACACCCGCCACCGGTAGGAGCCGTCGGGCACGACGACCGGCTCGACCGGCTTGCTGATCCGCCCGTACAGGAGCTTGCGCAGGACCTTCGCCATCCGGGCGTCATGCTTGACGGCGGCGGCCTCGTCGCTGTCGGTCGCGGTGACGGGCACGGCGCCGAGCAGCCGCTCCAGCGTGGTCTGCTCGACGTCCACCTCGCCGAGCGCGGGCAGGACAGCGGAGATGTAGCCGAGGAAGGCCCGGTTCGGGCCGAGCACCAGCACACCCGAGCGTTCGAGGCGCCGGCGGTGGGCGTACAGCAGGAAGGCGGCCCGGTGCAGCCCGACCGCGGTCTTGCCGGTGCCGGGGCCGCCCTGGACGCAGACCGAGGTGTCCAGCTCGGCGCGTACGAGGTCGTCCTGCTCGGGCTGGATGGTGGCGACGATGTCGCGCATGGGGCCCACGCGGGGGCGTTCGATCTCGGCGGCGAGGATCCTGCTCTCGCCCTCCTCGCCCTGTTCGAGCCGCTCGTCCTCGAAGCTCGTCAGGGTGGTGCCCGACCAGCCGAAGCGGCGACGCACCGCGACGCCCTGGGGGTCGCGGGCGCCGGCCCGGTAGAAGGCCCTCGAGACGGGCGCGCGCCAGTCGATCACGAGGGGCGGGCCGCCGAGCTCGCCGGTGATGTGGCGCCGGCCGATGTGGTACGCGCGGCCGCGGTGCTCGGCCGAACCCGGCCCGAAGTCGAGCCGGCCGAAGAACGGCGGCCCTTCGGGCTCCTCGCCGAGCTCCTTGGCCAGGCTCTTGAGGTGGCGCCCCAGCTGTTCCGCGCTGTAGCTGTCGCCAGCCACGGCCTCGCCGACGATCACGTTGTCGCGCGCGCCTCGCACCATCCTGCGCAGTCCGGCCCTGCACTCTTCGACGTACCGTCTCTCGTCGTCGAGCGTGCCCATCGCACCTCCCAAAGTGTTAACTTGGTTAAGAGATTGACCAGGTTAACACTTTGGTAGGGTGTGCCCATGACGGGACTGCGAGAGCTCCAGCGGCAGCGGGTGCACGATGCCATCTCGACGGCGGCCATCGCGCTCTTCCTGGAGCGCGGCTTCGACGAGGTGCCCGTGACGGAGATCGCGGCGGCGGCCGGTGTGTCGAAGCCGACGTTGTTCAAGTACTTCCCGACGAAGGAGGACCTCGCCCTCCACCGCATCGCCGACCACCGGGGGGAGGCGGCGCGCGTGGTGCGGCGGCGCGCGGAGGGCGAAGGGGCGGTGCAGGCGCTGCGCCGCCACTTCCTCGACGGGCTCGCCCGGCACGACCCCGTCACCGGGTTGAACGACGACCCCGAGGTGGTGGCCTACCACCGGATGGTGTTCTTCACGCCGACCCTGGCGGCGCGGCTGTTGCAGCACATGGCGCTCGAAGAGCGGGCGCTCGCCGAGGCTCTGGCCGAGACGACCGACGACCTGACCGCGGGACTGCTCGCGGGGCAGGTGCTGGCCACGCAGCGGGTGCTGGCCCGGCGCACCTGGGAGCAGCTGGCCGGGGGACGGCCGCTCGGAGAGGTCGAGGCCGAGGCGGTTCGCGCGGCCGGGCGGGCGTTCTCGCTGCTGCCCGCGCTGTGACCCGTACCCGCGCTGTGACCCGTGCCCCGCTGTGACCCGTGCCCCGCTGTGACCCGCCGCTCGTGTCGCGGCCCGCTGCCTGCGCGGGTTCAGCCGGGCGGAGCCGTCAGCCAGGTCTCGTGCAGGTGCAGCCGGCGCAGCCCCGGGCCGCGCCGGAACACCACCGTCGCCCGGCGCCCCCGCGCGGCCGGGGTCGGCGCGTGCCCCAGCGGCGAACCGCCTTCATGCGCCTCGCCCAGGCGACGGCTGCCTGCGCGTGGTGGCGGCGAGTGGGTGTAAGCGGCCAGTCCGGGCGGGCGTGGTGGGTCGGGGAGCGACGAGCTGCCGTCATCGCCCACATCAGTGAGAGCTGCGTTGGGCATGGCCGGTCACGCCATGATCGGGAATCGGCGTTCCAGGCCGGAGACCTGCAGCAGCCGGGTCATCAACGGGGTGAGCCCGGTCAAGGCCAGTGTGATGCCCCGGACCCGGGCGCGTCCCTGCACGCCGAGCAGCACGCCCAGCCCGCCGGCGCCACAGAAGGTGACCTTGGACAGGTCCAGCACGAGCAGGGTGGTGCTGTAGCCGAGCGCGTTGAGCAGCCGCTGGCGCAGCTGCTCGGTGGTGAAGATGTCGATGTCTCCGGACAGGTGGATCAGGGTGGGCGCCGCGGCGCTCGGACCGCCGAGCGGCGGGGCGGTGTCGATGACGGTCATGGAAGTCTCCTGTTCGGAGAGGCGGCGAATCGGGGGTCCGGAGAGATGCCTGCCGACAGGAGAGCGGTCCACCGCTGGATAGGGGTACCTGAATCCGCTCGATCCGGCCGGCAGGCGGCACGTGGGTGACCTCACGCCGGTGCTGACGCTGGGGTGTCTGAAGTGCTCGCCTTCTGCGCGATGACCGATCCGCCCTCGTTCTCCCAGCGGGCCGGGCTGTCGGTGGTCCCCGCGCGGGAGGTGGCATGGATCGCGGGATCGGGTGGCAGGCTCGCCAGGATGAGGATGTCGTCGGTGGCCAGGCCGGTGGTGTCCTGGGCGGTGAGCTTGAGCGCGGCCTCGGCAGTTCCGGCGGCGGTGTCGGGCGGGATGAGCAGCAAGGCGATCGGCTCGCCGGTGGCGAAGACGAGAGTGATCACGCGTGGATCGGAGTGGCGGAACCAGCCGACGCGGACCTGCCGGCCACGGGCCGGGATGCGGCGCGGGATGTGCTGCCAGGCGTCCCGGTACACCCCTATCCGCAGGATGGTCCGGCCCAGCCGCTGGTCGACGGCGGCGATGAGAGGAGGCAGTTCGGCGGCGGCGTTGCGGGAGCAGGGCCACCAGGCCCCGTCCACCACGGCCCGGCGATCCGGTGCCGGGTAGAGAGCGAGCCGGAGCGCGAAATCGACCCGCGGAATCGCCCATGCGACAGGGCTGAGGGGTGTGTGTTGAGAAAGGAGCGTCGGCGTCATGGTCGCCTGACCTGTCCAGGCCCCCTCCTTGCGAAGGGTGCCGGTGGTGGTTCACCGTGGACGACGCCGACCTGAATGTCAACGCTCGAAAAGCCCTCAGTGTCCCCATCTTACCTCACAACTTCCGGAATTGCGTGGTTCCGGAAGTACACTGGCGAGGTGACTTCCGGAAACACGAGCCGGTCACGAGCCATCGTGCTGCCCGGCCCGTACTCGGCGATCCTCGCCGAGTACGCCGCCGCGCTGAATCGCTCGCCCCTGGCCGAGACGAGCAAGACCAAATACCACTCGCGGCTGCGCGGTTACCTGGCCTGGCTCACCGACCAGGCCGACGCCGGCGCGCTCGATGGCGACCCGCTCGCCGATCCTGTCGCCGCCACCGGCGCGGTGCGTGACTTCCGCCGGCATCTGAAGAACGGCCGCCGCGCCCCCAACACCATCGACACCTACCTGTCGGCCATCGACGACTTCTATGCCCGCCGCGGCCTCGGCAAGCCCCAGGCGCGTCGCGAACGTGACGTGCGCCGCACCGCACCCCGCGCCCTGGACGCCCGGCGCGCGCGCCGCTACATACGCCACGTCCAGCTCACCGCGCCGCCGCGCGACAAGGCCATCGCCCTGCTGCCCTACTACGCCGGCCTGCGCATCTCCGAAGTCGTCGGCCTCGACCTGGCCGACGTGCGCCTGCCGGCCCGCAAGGGCGAACTACGCATCCGCGGCAAGGGCCGCGACGGCGGCAAGATCCGCCTGCTGCCCGTCCACCCCGACCTGCGTCAGGCCCTGACCGACTGGCTGGAGGCCCGCGCCGACCGGAAGGGGGCCGGCACCCACGCCGCGCTGTTCCTCAACCACCGCGGCGGCCGCCTGAGCGACCGCGCCGCCCGCGACATCATCACCGGCCTGGGCGACGCCGTCGGACTGGGTGACGACCCCACCGAACCCTTCAGCCCGCACGTCCTGCGCCACACCTTCGCCACCCAGCTCCTCCGCGACGGCAAAGACCCCATTCTGGTCGCCGAACTCCTCGGCCACGGCTCACTGGACACCACCCGCCGCTACGCTCTCCCCACCGAAGCCGACAAAGCCGCCGCCTTGGACGCCCTCATCACCGACCACTGACCGGGGCGACGAAGCTTCTACGGCACATCGACCATCGTGCACGTGCAGCTGGTCACGACTGGGCTTGCGAGGGTGACGGCGTGTACAGGACGACCCCGTCCACGCATCCAGCTAAGTTACTCGCGGGTGCCGCCAACGGCTGTCCGCACGTTCCTCGGCCTCAAGGACGCGCAGCGTCATCTGGATACGCCACGGTCAGGCGGGGGACTCCTCCTCGGGAGCGTAGAAGGCGGTGGTGGCGGCCACGGCGGCCTCCGCCTCGCCGTCCGTGGCGCCCCCCGCCTTGAACGCCTCCCCCCACGCCCGGCTGCTGCCGGTGATGAAGCCGCGGCCCTCGGGAGTCAGGTGGAAGGTCGCCTCCTCCACCTGCTCGCCGCCCGACAGATGCAGGCCCAGGCCCAGCAGCGCCAGGTCCCAGCCCACACCGGTCGCGCCGGGCCCGAACTGCGACCACATCTCGGCCGGCATCTCGGCGGTGTGCTCCAGCTCGAACAGGGTGCCGCCGTCCTCGGCCGACAGGCGCACCTCGACCTCGGAGAAGCCGGGGTCGGGGCCGAACAGCCAGGTGACCTTCAGCAGGCGCGGCGGCTCGCAGCGCAGGATCTCACCGCCGGCGTTGCCCTTCAGCTGGTACGTGCCCCCCGGCCGCAGGTCCCCGGTGACCGGCAGGAACCAGCGGCTCAGCCGCTCGGCGTCGGTGCAGGCCTCCCACACCTCCGCCACGTCGGCGTCATAGTGGCGACGCAGCGAGACGGTCTTGCGCTCGCCGTTGACCAGGTGGCGATGGGTGCGGTTGAGCTCGTCGATGAAATCCATCAGGCGTCCTTCGTGTCGTCTTTGATGCGGCGCTCGCGTTTACCCCGTGCCAGTTCGGTGGCCAGAGCGTCGAGCCGCTGGTTCCAGAAGCCGCGAAATCGTTCCAGCCAGAGGTCGACCTCCTGCAGCGGGCCGGGATCGACGGCGTAGAGCCGCCGGGTGCCCTGGGCGCGTACGTTGGCGAACCCGTTGTCGCGCAGCACCCGCAGGTGCTGGGAGACGGCCGGCTGGGAGATGCCGAACTCCTGCTGGATGACCGCGGTCACCTCGCCGGAGCTGCGCTCGCCCTCGGCGAGCAGCTCCAGGATCCGGCGTCGCACCGGATCGCCGAGGACGTCGAAGGCGTGCACAGCACCCAATATTTCAGGATTCACTTATATAAGTCAATACCGGGGCAGTCAGTCGTCGAGCCCGCGCGCGCTCAGCGCCTCCCCCAGCGCGTCGGCGTGCCGCAGCGAACTCACCACCAGCGGCACCGCGAAAGCGCGCAGGCTGCGCTCGACCCCTCGGGCCCGCTGAGCCTCCCGGACGCGTACGGCCAGCGCCGCGATGACGGGCACACTGCGTACGGTCAGCGACAGCAGCAACGACAGCCGGAACGGGTCGAGCCCGACCAGCCTCACCGGCCTCAGACATCGTTCCAGCGCCGCCATCATCGCCGACGTGCGGGTGGTCAGCGTGACCACCCCCGCCAGCGCGACCGCCAGCAGCACCCGCAGCGACGTGACCGCCGCCCCCTCCAGGCCGACGAACACCCACTGCAGCCCGAACAGCGCCACCACGAAATAACGCACCGGCCGCACCTGCGCCCACGCCGCCGCCGGACTCACCCGCGACACCGCGTAGAGGCCCGCCACGACCACGGCTGCGCCCCCCAGCGCCGCCGGCGAGGGCAGCAGCACCAGCACCGTGCAGGCCACGGCCAGCCCGGCCAGCTTCGCCCCGGCGGGCAGGCGGTGCAACGGCGACGAACCCGGCACGTAGGCGCCGCTCAGGTCGTTCACCGCATCATCTTCCTGTAGTGGCCGATGGCCTCGTCCGGGCCGCCGTCGGCCACGATCCTGCCCTCGTCGAGCACGAGCACCCGGTCGAAGTCCGCCAGCAGCGGCAGGTCGTGGCTGACCGCCACCACCTGCTGCGGCAGCCCGCGCAGCACCTCGGCGACCTGACGGGAATGGCGCAGGTCCAGCAGCGTGGTCGGCTCGTCCATCACCAGGATGTCGGGCTGGAGCACCATCACCGAGCACAGCGCCAGCAACTGCTTCTGGCCGCCCGACAGATGGTGCGCCGGGTGGTCGGCGTGCCCGTCCAGCCCGTACGCGGCCAGCGCCTCGTGCACGCGCCTCGCCACCTCCTCACGCTCCAGGCCCTTGCGGCGCAGGGAGAAGGCGACGTCCTCGGCCACGGTCGGCATCACGATCTGCGCGTCCGGATCGGTGAACAGGAACCCGACCCCGCGCCGGATCTTCGCGGCGTGCCGGCGGGTGTCCAGGCCGAGCACGGTGACGCCACCCGAGGTGGGCAGAGCAAGGCCGTTGATCAGCCGGGCCAGCGTGCTCTTGCCCGAGCCGTTGGCGCCCACCACGCCGACCCGCCGCTCGGGAAGGCGCGCGGTGACGCCGCGCAGCACGTCACGGCCGCCCAGCCGGACGTGCACGTCCGCGAACTCGATCACCTCACCACCTCGAACAGCGCGGCCACGCCCAGGCCGCCGCCGACCGCGGCCGTCGCCAGGCCGAGCGTGCCCGGCGGAGCGCCGGCGCGGACCAGCCGGGCGAACAGCCGGGTCACCACGACCGCTCCGGTGGCGCCCCACGGATGGCCCAGCGCCAGCGCACCGCCGTCGGGGCACACCCGCTCACCGTCGGCGCCGAGCGGATCGAGCCCGAGCGCGTCGGTGACAGCCAGCACCTGCGCCGAGAACGCCTCCACGATCTCCACCGCCGCCACCCGTTCCACCTCGACCCCCGCACGCGCGAGCACCCGCCGCACGGCCGGCACCGGGCCCCACCCGGGCAACCCGGGATCGCACCCGACGACGGACCCGGCCACCAGCCGCAGCCCCGGCAGGCCCGCGCGGTCGGGAACGATCGCCACAGCCGCCGCGCCATCGCTCACCGGGGACGCGTTACCGGCCGTCACTGTACCGCCGGCGGTGAACGCCGCCGGCAGCCGGGCCAGCGACGACGCCCGCATCGGCCGTGGCCGCTGATCGCCGTCGCGACCGCCGACCGGCACGATCTCCTCCGAGAACCGTCCCGCCGCGCGGGCGGCCAGCGCCGCCGCGTGACTGCGGCAGGCGTAGGCGTCCTGGCGCTCCCTGCTGACGCCGCACGAGGCAGCCAGCGCCTCCGCGGCCGGCCCCATATCCGGATCGGGATGCCCGCCGGGGGTGAAGGGCGCCCTGGCGTACGGCTGCGCCTCACCCCTGCGGGTGCGCAGCGGCGCGGTCGACGCGCTCTCGGCCCCTCCGGCGATCACCAGGTCCATGTCACCCGAGCGCACCGCCTGGGCGGCCAGCAGGATCGCCGCCAGGCCACTCCCGCACTGCCGGTCGACCGTCACGCCCGGCACCTCGTGGCCGAGCCCGGCGGCCAGCGCCGACAACCGGGCCACGTTGCCGCCGGGACCCATGCAGTTGCCCAGCACCACGTCGTCCACCGGCCGCCCCTCCACATCGCCGGCCACTGCGGCGATCACCGGGGCGGCCAGCCGGTCGACGGTCAGCTCCTTGTACGCGTGCCCGGC
Organism: Nonomuraea longispora; assembly: GCF_004348345.1. Taxonomy (GTDB): domain Bacteria; phylum Actinomycetota; class Actinomycetes; order Streptosporangiales; family Streptosporangiaceae; genus Nonomuraea; species Nonomuraea longispora. Next base: position 26,571 of record NZ_SMJZ01000059.1, on the reverse strand, counting down.
CGTGCCGATGGGCGTGCGCCGGGCCGCCACGACGACGGCCATCAGGCCAGCCGCCGGATGTCGGGGTCGCCGCCGGCAAGCCGGGCCGCCACCAGGGCGCGGGCGGGTTTGCCCGACTGCGTGCGCGGCAGGCTCGGCACCGCGTACCAGCGGCGCGGCCGCTGCGCGGCGTCCAGCCCGCCCCTGGCCATCGACTCCAGCGCCGCCCGCGACGGGGGCGAGGCGCCCTCCGCCTCGAGGATCGCCGTGACCACCGAACCCAGCGACGGATGCGGCGAGCCGACCACCACGACGTCGCCCACGCCCGGCACCGTCCTGAGCACCTCTTCGACGTCCTCGGCCACGACGGTCGCGCCGCCGGTCTGGATCGCGCCGTCACCCCGGCCGCGCAGCCGCAGCACCTCGCCCTCCCGGTAGGGCCGCGCCATGTCCCCCACACTGGCCCAGCCGCCGGCGTCGCGACGCAGCGGGCCCGGCACGTCACCCAGATAGCCGTCGGCCAGCCACGGCGAGCGCGCCCACACCTCGCCGAGCCCGGCCCCCGGCTCGGCCCTGACCTCGATCTCCACGCCGGGGAACGGGCGCAGCCCGCCCCCGTCGGCGTCGGCCGCCACGAACGACAACTCGGTCGCGCCGTAGTACGCCACCACGTTCACCCCGGCCTCGGCCGCGGACGCGCGCGCGCCGGGAGGGAGAGCGGCGCCGCCGACCACGGCCGTGCGCAGCGACCCCGGACGGCGCAGGACCTCGTCGAGCAGGTGCGGCACCAGGTGCACGACGGTGGCCCTCATCCCGGCCGGTGTCGTGGTGGGGAGCCGGCCGGGCACGACGGCGCACGCGCCGACGGCCAGCGCGTGCACCGCGGCGAAGGCGTACAGGCTGGAGGTCAGCGGTCCAGGCACCAGGACCGCGTCGCCGGCGCCGATCCCGGCCAGCTCGCTGAAGGGCGCGAACGAGTCCGTCCACGACGCACGGCGGCGTACCACGGCGCGGGGCCGCCCCGTGCTGCCGGAGCTGAAACAAGCCCACGCCAGGTCGGCGGGGTCCGGGTCGGGGGTCAGGGCGCGGCCGGGCGCGTACGGGAGCGGCTCGGTGACCAGGAGGTCCGGTGTGAGCGCGCCGGTGACGCGGGCCCACCGCTCGCGCCCCCAGGCGGGGTCGCCCACCAGCGGTGTGGCGCCGGCCAGGTCGGCGGCGAGCACGGCGGTCAGCAGCGCGGCCGGGCCGGCCAGCCCGATCGCGACCAGCGAGCCGGGGCCGATCCCCCGGCCGCGCAGGTGCCGGGCGGCGCCCTGGATGTCGGTGCCGAGCTCGGCGTAGGACAATTCGGCGTCATGGCCGCACACCGCCGGCCGCGCGGGACGTTCGGCGGCGTGCCGCAGCACGTGATCTGCTACCGGCATCGCGGGGTCAACGCTCCCCGGTGCGCAGCCGCTCGCGGTGCACAGCCGGCACCGCGTCCGGGTAGGAGCGCTGCACGCCCTTGGCGACGAAGGCCGTCACGACCGCCTTGGTCAGGTCGCCGGGCAGGAACGCGAGCGTCAGCAGCGCCGCCGAGCTCAGCGACACTCCGGTGACCATCGCCTGCACGGGAATCCCGACCAGGTAGACCACTGCGATGCCGCCCACCAGGCTCGCCACCAGCAGGTGCGCCAGGCGGGGCGAGCGGCCGGCCCGCTCCACCAGCCATCCGGTCACCGCCGCGCCGGGCAGCCAGCCCAGCAGGAATCCGGCCGACGGCGCGGTGAACGCGCCCAGCCCGCCGCGCCCGCCCGCCAGCAGCGGCAGGCCCGCCGCGACCAGCACCAGCAGTACGGCGACGGCCAGCGCACCCCGCCACGAGCCGAGGATCGCGCCCGCCAGCATCACGCCCGCGGTCTGCAGGGTGATCGGGGTCGCGTTGCCGAAGACGTTGAACGAACCCGGCAACCCGAGTACGGCGATCAGCGCGGCGAACACGGCCACTCTCGCCAGGTCGCCCGTGGGGAACCTGCGCTGCTTCCCTTCATCCTTCATGGGGTCGATCTCACACCAGAACGGCACGCTTCAGTCATGGAGGTATCCCACAACATTCGCCCCGATCATCTGCCACCGGGATACGAGGCGCAGCAGCGACCGCTGCCCGGCCGACGCGGATCAGCGGTCCCGCGCGGACGGCGCTCGGCGTCGAGCGGCAACATCTCCTCCACGATGGTGGCGACCTGTTCGCACCACCCTCACCGCCGGTCCATAGCGATGCACGATCGCCTCCAGCGCAAGGCCGCTCGGCCTGCCGGGCAGCCGGCGGCATGATGCGGGTGGTGCCGGGAGTCGCCCACGAACGTGATCGTCGCCCCGAACCCATCCAGCGCACTGCGCCCGGCACAACACCGCGCCCGCCACCACGCCCCGCACCGCCCCAGCACCAGCGGCACCGTGGCCGGCGCCTGCACCAGCCGCCGACCAGGGGACGACGCTCCTCCAGGCCGGCGGCTGGTCAGCCGGTATGTGCGGCCGGCAGCACGCGGACGGTACGGGCCCCCGCTGCGGCGACTCCGGGGATGCTCGAGGTGATGAACGGACCGCCGCCGGCCAGGTCGCCCACCACGTGCAGGCGCGGGTCGGCGGGGACCAGCCCTCCCGACAGATGCAGGGTGGCCAGCCCATCGGTGAGCAGGGACGTGATCAGCGGCTCCGTCGCGCGGGGCACCGCCTGGGGCGGCGGGTTCACGGCGTTGACGACGACGTCGGCGTCCAGGTTGTCACCGTCGCCCCGAACCTGGAACCCTCCCTTCACAGCCTCGATCTTGCGTGCGCCTGCCACCATGGTGAGCTGCCCGGACTCGAACAGCCGCAGCAGAGCTGCGGCGTTCACCGGCACCATGGGCGAGGCCACGCTGGTGGCCAGACGGAAGTGCCTGCGCAGCCGTTCACGGTCGGGCTCGGGCAGCAGCCGCCAGGCGTACGGGCCGACCGTGTGGGCGGTTTCCTGCAGCACCCGCCGCCCGATCCGCGGGTCGCCGACGACGGCCAGTTGCCGCCGCAACCGCCGCACGGGCTCCTCCGACCCCGCCGCAAGCAACTCGGCCGTGAAGTCCGCGAAGTCCTCGCCCGTCTCGGCCAGTTCGGCGCGAAGCAGCCCGGCGAGGTCGTCGAGGGTGAGGCCGCCGTGCTCGCGGCACGACGCCTCCACCCGCTCGGCGGTCAGGTGCACGGGCCGGTGGCCGAGGGGACGCTGCCAGACGTGGGGCAGCATGCCGCTCCGCGACACCAGCGTGATCCGCCCGGCGTGGCCGCGCGCGGCGAGCGACACCGCCACGTCCACGGCGGTCAGCCCGCTGCCGATCACCGCGACGTCGGCCGCGGCCGGGACGTGGCCGAGCGAGTTCGCCAGCGGATAAGGATCGCCCACGAACCCTGGGACGCCGCCCAGGCCGTAATGGTCCTGCGGCGTCCCCCCGCCCACGCACAAAGCCACCCGGTCGGCCGGATGGTCGTGCCCGTCCTCGGTGCGAAGCGCCAGCCGGAGGCCCCCGCCGGAACGGGCCACCGCGACGACCCGGGCGGCGACGACCCGCGTCCGCCACCCGCGCTCGCGCAGCGCGGCCAGGGCGGCCTCGGCGGTGTCGGCCAGGTACGCCCCGTAGAGGGCGCGCGGCACCAGCGGCTGTCCCAGCAAGTCGTCCCGGTGGACAGCGGCACGCTCCGGCCCCAGCCAGGAGGCGTAGTGCTCGAAGTCCAGATGGCGGATAGACATGATGGCGGGCGGGGCGTTGACCAGAACACTGTCCAGATCCGGCCCGTACGGCCGTCCACGCCACAGGTGCGGGGACGGATCGAACACGGTGATCTCCCCCATCCCCGTCCCGCTGACGGCCAGCGCGTCCAGCAGGCCGACCGCGGCAGCGCCGGCCCCGATGATCGCGATATGCACTACGTTTCTCCCTGCTCGTCCAGAAGGTCCATCCGACTCTCGCGGACGCCATGATCCCGCTCCATCCCCCGCCTGCGGGGGATCGGCAAAAGACGACCCCCTCAAATGAGGGCTTGGCGAAGGAGGGGAGAACAGGCAAGCTGACCCTTGTTCAACCCTCGCAAGGTGGCCCACCGCCTGAAGGAAGCTCGATGACCCAGCCGCCCCGCCACGCCGAGATCCTTTCGGCTGCCGAGCGGGCCACCAGCGCGCTGGAACTCTTCAGCCGTGCCTCTGCCAGTCTGCGCAGGCACATGCCGTTCGACGCCGCGGTATGGACGGCCACCGACCCGGAAACAGGCCTGGTCACCGCACCCATGCTGGTGGAGAACCTCGGCTCCGGCGAAGGATGCGCCGCCTACTGGGAGAGCGAACTCCTGGAGGAGAACGTTCTGCCGTTCCGTGACCTCGCCCGCGCAGCAGTCCCCGTGGCCGGTCTGCGCGCGGCCACCGGCGACCTGCCCGCGCGCAGCGCACGCTTCCGCCGCCTGCTCGGCGACCAGGGCGTGTACGACGAACTGCGGGCCGTGCTGCGGATCAGCGACCGGCCGTGGGGCGCGGTGAGCCTGTTCCGCATGTGGGGTGGTCCCGCGTTCGGCACGCACCAGATCGCCTTGCTCGCCGATCTGTCCGGACCACTCGCCGACCGGCTGCGCCGGTTCGCCCGTCCGTCCCGATCGGACGGCGAGCCCGGCGCCTCCGCGCCCGGCCTGCTGCTGTTCGACGAGCAAGGCGAGGCCACGTCGATCAACGAGGAGGCCCGGCGCTATCTCGCGCTCCTACCGGACGGGCCGTCCATACCCACAGCGCTCGGGCTGAGGCTGCCCATCTGGCTGATGGGCACGACACTGCAGGCGCGGGCCGTCGCCCAAGGCCACGACCGAGGCAGCGCCAGGATACGCATCCGGACTCTCGACAAGCAGTGGCTGACCTGCCGCGCCTCATGCCTGAGCGGTCCCGGCGGACGGCCGGGTCCGACAGCCCTCGTCATCGAGCCCGCGCCCCCCTCCGACCTGGCGGTCATCGTCGCCCAGGCATACGGGCTGACGCCACGGGAGTTCGAGATCGCTCAGCTCGTGGCACGGGGCCTGTCCACCGCCGAGATCGCCACGGCCCTGTTCATCTCTCCCCATACCGTTCGCGGTCACCTCAAGGCCGTCTTCGGCAAGGCGGGGACCTCCAGCCGCGGTGAGCTCGTCGCGCAGCTGTTCGCCGAACCCCTCCGGCAGTAGCCACCATCAGTGCCCGCCGGGCACCCATACCTCGCCCGATCCGCGGCGCTCACGCCGGCCCACCCTGCCGGACATGCCGGCTACCCGGCCCCGGCGCTCTCACGCAGGCCCGGGCCGGCGCCGCCGGCTCCTGATGTCGCGCATGTCGGTACCGGCGGCTGCCCCGCGGTGGTGCGGCGGGCGATGTCATTCATCACCAGTGCGTGCAGCGACCCATCATCTCCAGGACCCGCCCGAACCCCGGACCGAGGCCGTCACCTGCGGGGCAGGATGCCCCGCTGGAAGGCGGCGGCCACCGCCGACGCCCGGTCGGTGACGCCGAGCTTGGCGTAGACGTGCAGCAGGTGCGTCTTGACCGTGGCCTCACTGATGAACAGGCGGGCCGCCGCCTCCCGGTTGGTGGTGCCCTGCGCGATCAGGTCGAGGATCTCCAGCTCCCGCCCGCTCAGCGGGTCGGCGGGGGCGCGGACCTGGCCGAGCAGGCGGGTGGCCACCGACGGGGAGAGCGCCGCCTCGCCGCGCGCCGCCGCGGCGACCGCGCGCGCCAGCTCCTCCCGAAGCGCGTCCTTGAGCAGGTAGCCGGTCGCGCCCGCCTCGATCGCGGGCAGCACGTCGCTGTCGGTGTCGTACGTGGTCAGCACCAGCACCCGCGCCTTGAGACCCAGCCGGGCCAGCTCCCTGATGGCCGTCATCCCGTCCATCCTCGGCATGCGCAGGTCCATGAGGATCACGTCGGGATCGAGCGCCCGCGCCAGGTCGACCGCCTGGGCGCCGTCGCCGGCCTCGGCGACCACCTCGAAGCCGGGATCGCCGGCGAACATGCCGCGGATGCCGTCGCGGACGATGGGGTGGTCGTCGGCTATCAGCAGCCGGACGGGGGCCTCAGGCACTCCGGGACTCCTCAGGGGTGGTGGCGGGCACGGTGATGGCGGGCACGGTGATGGCGGGCACGGTGATGGCGGGCACGGCGGCGGAGACGGCGGTGCCGGCCCCGGGCTCGGACTCGATCTCGAAGGCGCCCGCCAGGCAGACCACCCGCTCGCGCATCGACGCCAGGCCGAAGCCGCCGCCGGCGAGCGCGCGCGCCTGGTCGAAGCCGGCGCCGTCGTCGCGGACGTCCAGGCTGACCACGTCCTCCATGTAGGACAGTGTGAGCCAGGCCCGCGTCGCCCCGGCGTGCTTGGCGATGTTGGCCAGCGCCTCCTGGGCGACACGGAGCAGCGTCGCCTCGACCTCCGGGTTCACCGGACGTGCCGTGCCGGTCGTGGACACCTCCACGCGCACGGCGTTCAGCTCCGACCACCGGGCGGCGATCTCCGCGAGCGCCGCCGGCAGCGGGGCGCAGGCCAGAGGGCCCGGCTGGACGGCGTGCACGGACCTGCGGGCCTCGGTCAGGCTCTCTCGGGCCAGCCCCATCGCGTGGTCGAGGTGCCGGCGCCACGCCCGCGCGTCGGCCTCGGTCTGCACGGCCGCCTGCAGTTGCGTGATGATGCCGGCCAGCCCCTGGGCGAGCGTGTCGTGGATCTCCCTGGCCATGCGCTGGCGCTCGTCGAGCACGCCGGCCTCGCGGGCCTGCAGAAGGAGCTGGGCGTGCAGGCCGGCGTTCTCCCGCATCGCCTCCTCCAGCCGCGTCACCATACGTTCGCGTTCGGCGCTGCGCTCGGCCGTGACCTCGCCGACGAAGCTGAACAGGCTGACGCCCGCCACGATCGCGGCGGTGAACACCACGTGGGTGGCGATCGCGGGCAGGGTGGGCTCGGGCAGCCCTCCGCTGAAGGCCGTGATCGAGATGACCGCCGTGGCCGCCACCCCGGCGAACTTCCATTTCCCCTTCAGCAGGTGCCAGGAGTGGAGGTAGCCGGTGAAGGCGAAGAAACTGCCGAACCACAATCCACGCGAGCAGAGCATCGCGATGAGGATCACCAGGCCCGTTACATAGACGACCGGATGGCGCCTGGGCATGAGCCAGACCCACGCCGCGGCGAGCACGGAGAGGCCGAGCGTGACGAGATGGTACGTTCCCGGCCGGTCGTCGGTCAGCAACGACAGCGCCATGGAGACGGCCAGCAGGACGTACGGGACGGTGGTGAGCAGCCGTTGCAGCAGCCGCTCCCACTGATCCAGACGGGAGACGTCCTCTGTCGTCATCGCTCACTCCCAGCGGAAGAACCTGGCCGCGGCAAGACCGACGATCACCGCGTACGCGGCCATGACGCCCAGCAACAGCAGGTCCGGCGTCAGCCCCGCCCAGACGTCATGAAGGGCCTGCCGGAACGCGCCCATGGGGGTGAACGCGCCGATGCGTGCCAGGATATCCGGCATCTGGTCCGCCGGCTGCGTGAGCCCGGCGAGGTAGGCCAGCGGGAAGTACAGCAGCACGCCCACCCCGTTGGCGGTGCGCCCGTTCGCCGCCAACGCCGCGATCAGCAGCCCGACGGCGAACATCGCGGCCGTGCCGAGGAGGAACACCGCGGCGACCCGGAGCGCCTGGGAGGGCACGTGCGCGCCCAGGACGGTGCCCGCGACCGCGGTCAGCAGCGCGCAGGCGGTCAGCGCCAGCACGAACTGCAGGATGAGCTGCACCGCCAGCATGCTCCCCGGGCGTACCGGGGTGGTGGACAGCCGGCGCAGGATGCCGCGTTCGCGGTAGGTGGCCAACGTGGTCGGCAGCTGGTACAGGCCGACCAGCCCGACGGCGATCACCAGCGTGATCGGCAGGAACACCGTGTCGCCGGGTGGGATCGAGCTGCCGAAGACGAAGAGGATGAACAGCGGGATGAGCACTGTGAAGATCGAGCCGGGCTCGCGGGCCAGCAGCTTGAGCTCGACGGTGGTGAGCTTGGCGATGACGGTCATGGGTCTTCCTCACGGGTGGAACGAACGACCGGTCAGGGTGGTGAACGCGTCGTCGAGCGTGCGCTTGTCGATGCGCAGGTTCGCGACGGGGATGAGGTTGCGGGCCAGGGCCGAGGTGACGGCCGTGGCGAAGTCTCCCCGGCCCGTCACGCTCACCCGGTCGCCGTCACGCGTCACACCCGAGACGCCGGGAAGGCCGCTCAGCAGGGCGACCGGGTCGTCGGCGGCGCCGGCCATCAGCGTGAACCGCACCTGATGCTCGGCGTCGACCTCGTCGATCAGCTCCGCCGGGCTGCCGGTCGCGACGATGCCACCCCGATCGAAGACCGCGACGCGGTCGCAGAGCTCCTCCACCTCGTCCATGAAGTGGCTGACCAGGACGACGGTGACGCCCGAGGCCCGTACCTGCTTGATCAGCTCCCAGGTGGCCCGGCGGGCCTGCGGGTCGAGCCCGCTGGTGAGCTCGTCGAGGAAGGCCACCTTCGGATTGCCCACCAGGGCCAGGGCGATGAACAGCCGCTGCTTCTGGCCGCCCGACAGCTTGCCGAAACGAGCGTCGCGCTTGTCGCCCAGCCCCCACTGCTCCAGCAGCTTGCGCCAGTCGTTCGGCTCGGCGTAGAAGGTGGCGTACAGGTCGAGCACCTCCCACACCTTGATGTTGTCGGGCAGCTCCGTGTGCTGCAGCTGCACCCCGATGCGCTCGCGCAGCGCGCGGCCGTCGCCGATCGGGTCCAGCCCGAGCACCCGGATCGTGCCGCTGTCGGGCCGCCGCAGGCCCTCCACGCACTCGACGGTGGTGGTCTTGCCGGTGCCGTTGGGGCCCAGCAGGCCGAAGATCTCGCCTTCCTCGACGGAGAAGGAGACGCCGTTCAGAACCGTGTGGCCGCCGTACCTCTTGGTGAGGCCGGCGACGTCGATGACTGCCATGCGTCCATCGTGATCTCCCAGCTCAGGCCGGGGATCGACCCGCCGGCCATGATCGGCGGCGGATCGGGCTGAGCGCGCAATCAACCGATGGGTGGATGGTGCGCCCAGCCCGGATCTGATGGCGGCGCCCCCGGTCGGGCGCCGCGAGGCGGCCTCAGCTGAGCTTGTTCCAGAAGGAGCACTGGTGGTCGGCGGCGTAGTCGACGGGCCGCACGGCGTCCGGCACCAGGCCGAGGACCGGCCCCTGCCCGGTGAAGCGGGACCAGCGCGGCGAGCCCTTCCCGTTGGGGTCGCCGGTGCGGGCGAAGGCGGTCCAGTAGTCGACTATCTGCGCGCCGAGCCGCTGCTGCGCCGGCGTGGGGAGGATGTTGACGCCGTTCAGGTCGAACAGGGACGGCAGGTCGCTGGCGTGGGCCGCGCCCGGGGGCAGCCCGGGGACGTCGATGCCGTTGACGTTCGGCGCGTTGCGGTCACCGAACTCGTAGGCGTAGACGTCGGTGTGGCGGGCGAACAGCCGGTCGGCCTCAAGCGTGGGGCAGGCCCAGGAACGGTCGGTGTTCACCGCCGCCCAGGCCATCGCCGGCGAGTCGTAGGCGGAGAGCGGGTAGCGGGCCTGCACCTCGTCGGCCTTGTCGCCGAACGTCGTGCGCATCAGCTCGGGGTAGCGCTCGGCGGTGAACTTCTGGCCCCCCATGGCGGCGCCGCCGATGAAGGCGCGCATCTCGTCGCGGGTGCCGCCGGAGATCACCGGCACACGATGGAACGAGCCCTTGCGCAGCGCTGTGGCGGGGTTCTTGGGCAGCAACGGCGTGCCGTAGGTGATGTGGTCGCTGAAGGTGGTCATGTGCGGCAGGAAGTCGGCGACGGGACGCTTGCGCATGCAGTCGAGGGTCTCGCGGGCCGAGCCCTTGTCGCACTTCAGGGTCCGGGCGAGCGCGGCGCCGTCCTTCTTGGTCGTCGCCAGGGACGTGTACGGGGTGTGCGCGTGAGAGCTGGGGAACAACCCTCCCTTCGGCCAGTCGATGAGGCACGAGCCGGAGGAGACGATCGCCTTGTCGAACAGGCCGGCCGAGGCAGGCGTGGTCAGCAGGCCGCACGTGCTCATGCCGCCCGCGGACTGGCCGAAGACGGTGACATTACCCGGGTCGCCGCCCAGCGCGGCGGCGTTACGGCGCGTCCAGCGCAGCGCGGCGATCTGGTCCGCCAGCCCGTACGTGCCCGAGCCGGTCAGTTCCTCGTGACCGAAGTAGCCGAGCACGCCGAGCCGGTAGTTCACCGTCACGACCATCACATTGCCCTGGGTGGCCAGGCGCTGGGCGTCGTACTGGCTGCCGGCGCCGCTGGTGAACCCGCCGCCGTGGATCCAGACCATCACCGGGAGCGGCTTGCCGCCGGAGTTGCGCGGCATGGTGACGTTGACGTACAGGCAGTCCTCGTCGGTCAGCGGCACACCGGGCATCTTGGCCTGGGGGCACGCGGCGCCGGGCTTGGTGGCGTCGGCGACGCCGCTCCACGGCCGCACGGCCTTGGGAAGGGCCCAGCGCAGGCGGCCGACCGGCGGCTCGGCGTAGCGGATGCCGGAGAAGGTCCGGACCGCGCCCTTGTCGACGCCACGAACGCGCCCGGACTGCAGGCGGACGACCGGCGAGCCGGTCGCCTGGGCCGACACCGCCGGCTTCGGGTCGGGAGCGGGCGGGCCGGTGGTCTGTGTGGGGGCCGCCGCACCCAGCGTGAGCAGGAACGCGCCGGGGCACACCAGGCGGTGCAGGACTTTCATGAAGGATGTCTCCCTGTCAATGGTGGGTGTGTGTGTCAGGTGTCCGCGCGGGTGGCCCGCTCGAACAGCGACACCAGTTCGCGGGCGTAGGCCCGCAGATCCAGGGCGGTGTCGCCGGCCAGCAGGAAGTTCGGCCCCTCGACGGAACGCTGAAGGCTGGTCGCCATCACCTGGACGTCGAATTCGCGGAACTCGCCGGTCTGCTGCCCCCAGTGGAGGATCTGCTCCACTGGGGAGAGCGCGGCGCGCTCCTTGGGCTCGCCGTAGTCGATGCCGCCGTTGATGAAGATGTCGAGCAGCGCCTTCATCTCCACCCGATGAGCTCCGGAGAACTCGACGTTCCCCTCGATGTACGCGCGGAGCGCCTCCGTCGCCGTCGGCTGGTCTGCCAGCCGCTCGGTCATGAACGCGGTGATCTCGCCGTAGATCTGGATGACCGCCTGCTTGACCAGCTCGTTCTTGCTCGCGAAGTGGTAGGAGATCAGGCCCGTGCTGGACAGGCCCGCCCGCTTGGCGATCTGGGCGAACGAGGCACGGGCGTAGCCCAGTTCGGCGATCGTCTCGATCGTGGCGGCCACGATCTGCGCCCGCCGTGCGCTCTCCGTGAACGTCCGGCCGCGTGTGCCGGACGACTCATTTGCTCGCATAAGCAAATCCTAGCTTACATGAGCAAATCCTGCGCAAGGGGCGACGGCGGCGATGAACCCGTTCGTCCCGTTGGCCCACCGCTCGGGTCGGCGCGACCAGCCCCAAAGTAACTCTCTGTAGCCTTCGTCGCCGAGTGTGTCTGGAGCCGCTGAATCGGCTCCGGAACTCCCGTATGCGGGTCCAGCCGAGATACAGGTAAAACCGGCCACGAGTCGATCTTGATACCCGTTTCTGCAGGCCAGTGTGCGGTCAGCGGTCAACCGTGATCAGTTTGAGGGCGTCTTCCTTGTCCTGGTCGGAGGGCAAGCTGTACCGGCGGGTGGTCTCCAGGCGTGCGTGGCCGAGGATCTCGGCGACCAGGACCAGGTCGGTTTTGCCGCGGACCAACGTGGTGGCGAGGGCGTGGCGCAGGACGTGCGCCGTGGTGGGATCGTCCAGCCCGGCTGTCTGGGCGATCTCGGCGATGATGCCGCCGGCGGCGCGGGCGGTCAGCCGTCCGCCCTTGGCGTTAAGGAACAGGGCCCGGTTGTCGCCGGCGTGGGGCCAGTTGGGGCGTTCGTCGAGCCAGAGCTGTAGCTCGGTGCGGAGCTTGGGGTGAATGTCGACTTCGCGGAATGTGTCGCCCTTGCCGTACAGGCGCAGCTTGCCCTTGCGGGCCGACATCTGGACGTCGCCGACGTCGAGCCGGACGACCTCGCTGATGCGGGCGCCGGCGTAGTACTGGATCAGCGCGATGCACCGGCCGCGGGGGGACAGATGGGCCTCGACGGCGCGCAGCCAGCGGATGCGGGCGCGTTCGGCCAGGGCGCGCGGCGCGTTCTTGGGCAGGTCTTCACGCGCGATGTCGGCCTTGCCCAGGCCCCGGCGGACGTGGAAGTCGTCCAGCGCGGTGAGGACGGAGTTGACGTAGACGCGGCTGCGCTTGGCAGGGCCGTCGCGCAGCAGCCACATGCGTCGGAAGTCACGCTCGGGAGCCTACTTCCGAGATTGGGTCGATCTCGGAAGTATGGGCAAGACGGCCGGGCGGTCGGATCGCCAGCACCCGGCCGCCGGCGACCGCGGCGGCATCGGCGATCTGGCCATCCAGGGTGCGCAGCCTGCAGGCCATGCCGGGACAGGGCATTGATGACGATCTCAGCGGCGATCATCCGATCCTGGTGCCCGGCGGTCAAGGTGAGCCGTAACGCTCACTCGAAATCAGTGTGGTGGATCCAGGCCCAGTGATGGTCTGGGCGAGGTCGTGTGGGTGGGTCAGTTGGGGATGGTGTCCCGCGTCGGCGATGACGATCACGGTGGCGTTCGGGAGTGCGTCCAGCAGGGCCTGTCCATGTGGGGTGAGGGGATCGTGGGAGCCCACGATGATGTGTACTGGCCCGGGGTAGCGCTGCAGTTTGGTCTGGAGGTCTTCGCGCCATTGCGGTTGGGTGGTGACTGCCAGGAGGCGGGCGGTGGCGGCGGCGGTGCCGCGGCGAAGATCGGCCACACTCGTGTGGAGTGCGGTGGCGTGTGCGGTGTCACCGGTGAGTCGCTCGGCCAGCGCGCGGGGTGTTGCTCGGCTCAGGTACTGGCGGGTCAGGAACGCCGACCGCGCAGGGAATCCTGGGGGCGGCTGCAGAAAGAACGGCGCCACGAGCGTGAGCTGCTCCACCGTTTCGGGGTGGGCGGCCGCGGCCTCGACGGCAGCCGCGGCGCCGATGGAGTGGCCCACCAGGTGGCGGGCTCCGGTCTGGGTCACCAATGCGCTCAGCCAGGACGGCCAGTCCTGGCGGTGTCCCGCGCTCATCCCCAGCCCGGGTAGATCGACAGCGCGGGCGCCGCGCATCGCTGCGAGGACCGGTGCCCAGGTGTCGGCGTTGACCGGCAGACCCGGCAGCACCACCGTGGGGGCGCCCGGTTCGCCGAGCTCGAACGTCCGCACCCCGCCCAGCACGGCGAACCGTCGGTCGCCGGTGGGCGCGTCCCCGAAACGGTGCGCGGCCAGGTGGTCGGCCCAGCGGCGGATCGTGGTGGCGGTGTCCGGCATGCGCAGCCCGTGATGGGCGGCGAAGGCGTGCGCGGAGTCGGTGGGGTATCGGTCGCTCGACAGGAACGTCAGGGTTTCCGGGTCGGCCTTGGTGAGCCATCGAGGCAGGCGCTTGAGCAGCGGCACCGGGATCCGTGCCCGGGGGGCTTTGGTCTGGTAGTGCTCGGCGACGAGTGCGAGCAGGCCGGGCATCGTCGGGGTGTCATCGTCCAGTGGCCAGTACGCCGCGCCTTCGGCGGCCTCGTCCGTCGGCAACAGGGTCATGAACCGGGCCAGATAGTCGGCCGCCACGATGGGGACGAATGTCTGCTCGTTGCCCGGGACCGCGGGCAACGAGCCTTGCCAGATGTCTTTCACCATGGAGGCGAGCCCCAGGTGCTGGTCGGACTCGCCGGTGGCGCTGTCGCCGATGACGCTGGGCGGGTTGACGATGGACCAGGGGACGCCCAGTCGCTCTGCTGTTGCCTGGAAGACGGCGTCTGCCTCGACCCTGGATGCCTCGTAGGCGCCCAGGGCCTGGTAGGTCTGGCGTCGGTGCTCCTCACTCCAGGGGGCAGGGTCCTGCCCTCCCACGCGGTAGCCGGAGACCTGAACCAGGCGGCGCAGGTGCGGCAATCGCGCCGCGAAGGCGACGACCGCGCGGACGGTGTCGACGTTGGCGTGGCGCGCTTCGTCGGCTGACATCCCGAACCGGTAGGCGCCGGCGCAGTTGTAGATCTCGGTGACATCGTCGCAGTCGCCCTCGATCAGGGTGGGGCCGGTGAAGTCGACCCGTAGATCGGCCGGGGCCTGGTCGAGTCCGCGTGTGGCCAGCCAGCGGGCAAGCCGCTGGTAGGACTCATGGCTCCGGCTGGCTGTGCTCACCCGGACGCCGGCCTGGCGGAGCGCGAGGACCACGTGGCGTCCGATGAAGCCGCTGGCGCCCAGCACCAGTGCGTGCCGCTGCGTGGCGCTCATGCCGAGGCCTCCGCACCGTCGTTCAGCAGCACGGCGAGCGCCTCGGCGGCGCAGCTCAGCGGTTCGGTGGAGCGCTGGGCACGCGACAGAATCAACGCTCCCTCCACCATGCTGACCACGGCGGTTGCCGTCGCACGGGCGGCGGGGCGAGGACGGCCGTGGGCGACGAGCTGGTCGGTGACCGGCGCGATCCAGGACTCGAAAGCGTTCGCGCAGGCCTCCCGCAGCCGCTCACTCTGGGCACCCATCTCCAAGGTGACCACCGAGACCGGGCAGCCCAGCTGGAAGTCGCTGTCGGTGAACAGGTCGGCCAGCGTGTCGATCACACGGCGCACCACCTCGATCGGTGAGGCCGATGCCAGTGCCTGGTCGGTGACAAGCGAACGAAACTGCCTGGCCGCCAGCTCGACGGCCTTCTCTCCCAGTTCCTCCTTCCCCTGGGGGAAATGGAAGTACAGCGACCCCTTCGGGGCGCCGGCGTGCTGGAGGACCGTGTTGAGTCCCGTACCGCTGTAGCCGTGCCGCTGGACCAAGTCGAGCATCGCTTCAGCCAGCCGGGCGCTGGTCTGGGCTCCCTTTGTTTCAATCATGACGTCAAAATAGACCGGTCTATATATTTCTGCAAATCGTCCGCACCGCTCCTTGCTTGATCTTGCAGGAAATCCCCGCGTTCCCGATCACCCCGGGCAGGTCGGAATTTCACCGAGCCGGCACAGGCCTCCGGCCGATGTCGTAGCGGCCCAGGAGGTTGAGGTGGGCAACGCCTGCCCGAAGACGTCGTCGCCTACATCCGCACCGGCATCGACGCCCACCGCCACGCTCACGCCTTCAGCCTCGACGGCTGGCCCGCTGGACGCCCACCAGGTCAGCCAGGAGGTGACGGCGGCGCGGTTGCGGTTCCAGGTCGCCGGCGCGCAGCGGCCCCACAGCTCGGCGAGCGCCTGGCCGATCTCGGCGTCGGCGATCTCGGCGAGCGGCCGGTCGCGGCCAAGCCGCTCGATGGTGCGGTCGATCGCGGAGGCGTAGGCGCGGTGGGTGTTGGGGTTGGCGGTGCGCGGGGTGGCGAGGAAGGCGTCGGCGGCCGCGGCGAGCGTGACGTGCCCGCCGCGCAGGGCGGTGATCTTTGGCGCGGCGCTCATGCCGACCGCCCGGCGGAGCATGCTGCGGCCCGGATGATGTACCGGATAACGTGCCGGAGTTGCGCACCGTCCCTGCGAAGTGTTGTCCTGGTCGCCGCGCCGCCATGATCGCTGATGTACGTGATAATAGGCCGTTATCACGTACATCAGCATTGCTCCGCCACTCGGGTCCGTATCGAAGTAACTCTCCATAACTGGCATGAGCGGGGCGCCCTGCGCGTAGATGCCAGAATGGGCGCACGTGGCGGTCGGCGAGGATGCGGTAGACGTTGGGCCACGGACCTGCCCTTCACGAGATTTAAAGGCGGCCCGGTCCTGCCCGGTCGGCACGCTGCGCCTGCCGGAGGCGAGCATGCGCTGTGCCTCGCCGGTCACGCTGGTGGGGTCGTCCAGGACGGGGTTCGCCTTCTCCGCCTACCTGAGTCCGCCGAGACGGAGGGCGTCCCTGATCTCGCTGAGTTTCGCGGAGGACAGGACGCCCGCTTGCTCGATCAGGTCGTCCCGGGACACCGTGGTCAGCCACGTGCACGGAGTGACGCCTAGATGAGGGAACGCTATCCGCAGCACGCCTTCAAAGGGCAGTCCTTCCACGGCTCCTACTACCACTTCGACGCCCAGGCCGCTGATGTCGACGCCCGCCGGAGCGACGACCTGCATCGCCCGGATCCCGGACGCGTCGTCTCCCGACAGCAGTACGACCGGCCGCCGCTCGTCGAACGCGACCCACCAGACTTCGCCACGTTGCACATGTCCTCCTGATACAGGGCGGCAGACCGGACGGCGGTCAGGTCATGCCTCTTCGGTGACACCGCCGCGGCGTCGGCGATGCGGGTGTTCTGTTCGGCCAGTTCTTACGAGTTCAGGGAGGACGTGTTGGCAATGGCAGCCATGCGGTCGTCGCTGGTCGTTGGTTGCTCGGCATCGCCCCCGAGTTCGATGCCGCCGGCCAGCCAGCCGCCATCGATGGTGAACACGCTGCCCGTGATGAACGACGCGCTCTCACCGGCCAGGAACGCGACCAGATTGGCGACCTCCTCGCTGCGCCCCGGTCGGCCCAGCGGAAATCGGCTGGCGACGTCGAGCTCTTCGCCCATTTTCCGGGTGAGGTCGTTGCTGGCGATGTATCCCGGGCAGATGGCGTTGACCCGGATGCCGACCGGCCCCAGTTCCAGGGCGGCCGACTTGACCAGTCCGAGCACACCGTGCTTCGACGCCGCGTACGCCGCTGACATCCGAGCACCGGTGAGCCCGGCAGCCGACGAGGTGACCACGACCGAGCCACCACTCCCGTCGCGCATCGCCCGGCCCGCCGCCTGCAGACCGAGCAGCACACCACGCAGGTTCACCGCCATGGTGCGGTCCCACTCCTCCAGCGGGTAGTCCAGCACACCGGCCCAGTGTCCCGTCGCGGCGTTGAGGTGTGCGATGTGCACGGCGCCGTAACGGGCGACCGTCTCGCGCACCATCGCATCGTTGTCCTCAGGCGACGCCACGTCCACCCGCATCCCGAACGCCTGACCACCAGCAGCCACGATCTCCCCGGCCGTTCGCTCGACATTCTCGAGCGTACGTCCGGCGCAGCACACCCGCGCTCCCAGAGCCGCCAGCCTCGCCGCGGTCGCCGCGCCGATACCGGACCCCGCTCCGGTCACGACCGCGACCTTCCCGGCCAACAAACCCATTCCTTGCTCCGTCATAGTCATCAATTGCTTCCTTTCCTGATTCGAGATCGAGTCCTCTGGTCGAACACGACGTCAGCGACGTCGGAGATCTCCAACACGGGCGACAGAACCCCATGATCACCAACCAAGTCGGTGCTGACGGCGCCGCGCCCCCTGTGCCGTGGTCTCGCCGTGGGGTGGTCGGTCAGCAGGACCACGATGCCGTCGTCGTCTTGGGCGAACACGGCCGGCTCGGAAGGCACTGGCCGGAGTCGGCGCAGACCCCGGTGTCGACTTTGCTCCGCATCATGTCCTCACCAGGTGACCGGGAGTTCGTCAACGCCGTAGATGACGGCGTCGGTCTTGAACGGCAGGTCCTGGACTGGTGTGGCGAGCCGCAGGGTGGGAATGCGGCGCAACAGCGTGTCGAAGACGATCTGCAGTTCCATCCTGGCCAGGTTCTGGCCCAGGCACTGGTGCGGGCCGAATCCGAAGGCGAGGTGATGTCGGGCCCCGTGCTCGACATCCAGGTCCGCCGGATTCTCAAACACCGCCGGGTCCCAGTTAGCCGACAGGCCCGAGACGATGACGCCCTCGCCGGCCTTGATGCTCACCCCGCCGATCTCCA
Source organism: Nonomuraea longispora (assembly GCF_004348345.1). Lineage (GTDB taxonomy): Bacteria > Actinomycetota > Actinomycetes > Streptosporangiales > Streptosporangiaceae > Nonomuraea > Nonomuraea longispora. The sequence goes on along the minus strand of NZ_SMJZ01000059.1, from coordinate 8,771 downwards.
CGTCGTCGGTGGCCAGCCGGGAGGAGACCGTGTCGGTGATGGAAAAGTAGCGCAGCAGTTCCTCCACGGCCATGGGCGTCCTGCCCGGGTCGGCCTTGATCAGAGCCAGTTGCTCCGGATGGGAGAGCAGCCCGATCACGCCGAGCGAGATCATGTTCGCCGTGGTCTCGTGCCCGGCGGTCAACAGCAGGAAGGCCAGGCTCACCAGACCCGCGTGATCAAGGGTGCCCTCCCGGCGTTGCCGGGCGATCTGCCGGCCGAACAAGTCGTCGCCGGGTTCGGACTCCTTGCGGGTGATCAACTCGTCGAGGTAGGCGCGCAGCTCGGCGAAGGCCCGCTGACGTTCCTCCGGCGAGGATGTCCGGCGCACCGCCACGGCAGTGAGGCCCTGGAAGAAGTCGTGGTCGGTGTACGGCGCGCCGAGCAGTTCGCAGATCACCAGGGACGGCACCGGCAGGGACAACGCCTGGACCAGGTCGACCGGGCGCTGGTCGGTGGCGAGCATGTCGTCGATGAAGTGGTCGACGATGTCCTGGATCCGCGGGCGCAGTGCGGCCAGCCGCTTCACGGTGAACTCGCCGATCACCGGACGGCGGGCAGCGGCGTGTTCGCTGCCGTCCATGCTGAGCATGTGCGGCGGCTGGCTGCGGAGCTGCCGTAGGGTGGCGGCGTCGACGTTGAAGAGCGGGAAGCCGTCCTTGCGCTTGTCGGAGGAGAAGCGGCGGTCGGCGAGAATGGCACGGCCCTCCTCATGCCCGGACACCCACCACGCCTCGCCACCGTTGACCAGGCGGATCCTGTTGATCGGCGCCTTCTCGCGCAGTCGCTCGTAGGCGGCGGGCGGGGTGAACGGGCAGCCCCGCTCGACCGGCAGTTCCAGGTCGGCGAGTTCGCTGTCAACGCTCTTCGTCATGAATGACCTCCCAGTGATTGATCTGGCTGAGTTGTTCCGGTCGTTCAGGGTCGGCGTTCATACGTGCGCCGCGCCGACCGCCGCCCTCGTGGGGGACAACGGTGGCTGCGAGAGGTGTCACCTCGGCCTTTGCGGGCTCGCCGGCAAAGGCCGAGGGATGCGCGGTGGTCACCAGGCAACGGGGCCAAGCCGATCGGTGAAGGTCCCGGTCGGTCCGTCGGCGTCGCTCAGCGCGAGTTTGACGATCGGATCGGTGCCCTCGGTGACCGTCAGCTGGCCGGTGTGGTTGTTCATGTCGGTGGCGGTGAATTTGTGGTTGGCGACTTCTCCTGGAGTGATGCAGTTGAACTTGACCTGCGGGATCGCCTGGGCGTACCGGATGGTGATCATGTTCAGCGCCGCTTTGGACGAGGTGTAGGCGAGCTCGTGCATTTTCGAGACGGCCTGCTGTGGATCGGTCACGACCGCGAAGGAACCGCCGGCGCTGGACACCATCACCACCCGCGGATGGTCCGCCGCCTGCAGCAGGGGAAGGAACGCGTGCGTGACCCTGACCGGTCCGTACACGTTGGTGTCGTAGACGGAGTGAATTTCGTCGGCCGTCGCGTCTACCGGCGCGATGCCCTTTCCTGGCGTGCCGGCGTTGTTGATCAGCACATCCAGCCGATCGGTGTGCTCGCGGACGAGCCGGACGGCGTCGGTCACCGACTCGTCCGAGGTCACGTCCAGCGGGACCATGACCACGTTCGCGCCGCCGTCGCTCAGCTTGTCGGCAGCCGCCCGTCCTCGCCTTTCGTCGCGCGAGCCGAGAAAGATCGTCCAGCCCTGTTCGCTGAGCCGCCGGGCCGTCTCAAGGCCAAGTCCTTTGTTGCCACCGGTGATCAGCACCGAGGTCTGTTCCGAGTTCGTCATGCCCTCTGAGACGAGATGCCCCGATGGGCTGTGACACCGTGTGAACGGCCTCACAATCGCGAGCTTGTGGGCTGGTATCGGCGGGAGCTTTGTCCATCGGCTGGCCGGTCACCAGATCAGGGTCGCTGCGATGGACACGACATGCGGCCCCGCCGGGGATCCCGCCGAAGACAGGACGCGCGAGTGTTCGGAGATGTCACTGGCGGGGTCGCTGTCTCGTCTTGGGGGTGCAGGCAATCCTCGATCAAGGAGTAGATGATGAACCTCGCGTTGTGGATCGCTGCCGGGTTCCTGGCCGTGCTAGCGCTGAGCAGCGGCATCCAAAAGACGTTCGTGCCCAAGGACAAGCTGGCTGCCTTCCATCAGAGGGCGCTTGCTTATGGATGGACCGCAGACGCCAGTGTCGGCTTCCTCAAGACCCTGGGTGTTCTTGAGCTCCTGGCCGCGGCGGGCCTGATCCTGCCCGCCGCGCTCGGCATCGCGCCGGTTCTCGTGCCGGTGACCGCGGTCTGCTGGATCCTGCTGATGGTCGGCGCCGTGATCACCCACGTTCGACGTGGCGAATCCGTGTTCGTGCTGGTGTGCGTGATCTATCTCGCGGTTGCGGCGTTTATCGCGTGGGGCCGCTTCGTGCTCGAGCCCTTCACCGGCTGACGGGCGGCGACCCACAGTTCCCGATCTTCTGGCCCCGTCCTGCGGAGGGGCGATGGTCGATCTTGGAGAGTGATGACCATGCGAGTGTTCGTGGCAGGTGGGAGCGGGGGTTCTGGGGCGGCGGCTGGTGTCGCAGCTCGTGGCGCGAGGCCACCAGGTGACGGCCACGACGACGACTGAGGCGAGGCTGGGGCTGCTGGCGGAGCTGGGCGCGATTCCCCCAGGACGTGTTCGCGAACAGGTGCAGGAGCCGGTGTGCCGCATTGTCCGCCAGCGCGCCGCCGAAGAGCTGCTCCCCAGTCCACACGAACGCCACCGGTGACGTGGCCGCCGCGGTGTTGCGCAACGCCGCGGCCGCGAAGAACCCGAGCGCCGCCAGCCACAGTGCGGGCGCCGGCCACACCAATTGCCCCGCCGCACCCCCGTACGCGAACGTCCACCAGCCGCTCGCCATGAGCGCGACGGAGACCACCACCGCGCACGCGGCCGTGCTGCCTAGCGTCACGACTGCGGTGGACCTGGCTCATGCCGGCCGCCTACACCCAGCTCTGCCTGGCCCGCGCCTTCGTCACCAACCTGCGCCTGCCCTGAGAAAACCCCTGCCCGCCGAGCAACTGACACCCGGCCGGGTCCGACGCCGATTTCGTTCCATTCACGCGCAACTCGGCACACCTGCCAGCGGACCACGCGCGTACAGTCCCGTCGGTACCGGTCAGAAAGCTCTCGGCTGTGAGGCGGCTCACACTGTGTCACAGCCGATCGGGGCGCCTCGTCTTAGCTCGCTTTTAGTCGCCTGGTGTTGTGACAGGCCGTCTGGCTGGTGGTTTTGATGACCCGGTGGCGGGGTGCGGGCCACGGGTAGTGCCGCGGGGGCGGCCTGGGGCCGCAGGGTTGCGAAGGCTGGGAAATGTCACTGCGGAGGTCGCTGTCTCGTCTAGGGGGTGCAGACAATCCTCGATCAAGGAGTGGACGATGAACCTAGCGTTGTGGATCGCTGCCGGGCTGCTGGCGGTGGTGGCCTTGAGCGGCGGCATCAGCAAGGCGTTCGTGCCCAAGGAGAAACTGGCTGCGGTCCATGGTGGGGGATGGACCGCAGACGCCAGCGTCGGCTTCGTCAAGACCCTCGGCGTCCTTGAGCTCCTGGCCGCGGCGGGCTTGATCCTGCCCGGCGCGCTCGGCATCGCGCCGGTTCTGGTGCCGGTGACCGCAGTCTGCTGGATCCTGCTGATGGCCGGCGCGATGATCACCCACGGTCGACGCGGCGAATCCGCGTTCGTGGTGCTGAACCTGGTCTACCTCGCGGTTGCGGCGTTCATCGCGTGGGGCCGCTTCGTCCTTGAGCCCTTCACCGGTTGACGGGCGGCGACACCCAGTTCCGATCATCTGGCCCCCTCCGCGGAGGGATCGTGGCCGACCATGGAGAGTGATGACCATGCGAGTGTTCGTGGCAGGCGGGAGTGGGGTTCTGGGGCGGCGGCTGGTCTCGCAGCTCGTGGCGCGAGGCCACCAGGTGACGGCCACGACGACGACTGAGGCAAAGCTGGGGCTGCTGGCGGAGTTGGGCGCGCAGGGGTTGGTGATGGACGGCCTGGATGCGATGTCGGTCGGTGAGGTGGTGGCCACCGCTCGGCCGGACGCGATCGTGCACCAGATGAGCGCGATGTCGATGACGCGCGCGGGAAAGCCCGACATCAAGCACCTCAACCGGTGGCTCACCCAGACCAACCGGCTGCGCACGGAGGGGACGGACCACCTGCTGGCCGCCGCCGAGGCCACCGGGGTCTCCCACCTCGTCGCGCAGAGCCACGCTTCATGGAACGGCATCCGGCAGGGCGGATGGGTGAAAACCGAGGAGGACCCGCTGGACCCGGAGGAGGATACGGTGGCACGCGCCGGGGCGGCGGCGATCCGCCATGTCGAGGAGGTGATCGTCAAGGCCGGCGGTGCAGCCTTACGCTATGGCGGGCTGTACGGGCACGGGGCCATAGACGACCAGGTCGAACTCATCCGCAAGCGGCAGGTTCCGCTGGTGGGGGGCTGTACCGGCTACTCCTCCTGGGTGCATGTGGACGACGCGGCGAGTGCCACGGTCCTGACGGTGGAGCAGAAGGCCAGAGGGGTGTTCGACATCGTGGACGACGAACCGGCCCCGGCCGTCGAATGGCTGCCGTATCTGGCGGAGTGCGTGGGAGCGAAGCGGCCGAAGCGGGTGCCCACATGGCTGGCCCGGCTGCTGGCCGGACAGGTGGTGGTGACGATGATGACCGAGGGGCGCGGCTTCTCCAACGCCAAGGCCAAGCGGGAGCTCGGCTGGCAGCTGCGCTACCCGTCGTGGCGGCAGGGTTTCACGGAGGAGCTGGCATGAGCAGGACCAAGGAGTTTCAGGAGCTGCGGCCGCTGTTGTTCTCGATCGCCTACCGGATTCTAGGCAGCGCGAGCGAGGCCGAGGACGCGGTCCAGGAGACCTGGCTGCGCTTCGAAGCGGCCCCGACCGAGCTCAGGTCGGTCAAGGCGTTCCTGTCGGCCACGGTGACCCGGATCTCGATCGACGTGTTGCGCTCGGCCCGTGTCCGGCGGGAGGAGTACGTCGGGCCGTGGTTGCCTGAGCCGCTGCTCGCCGATCCATACCAGGACCCGGAGCGCTCGGCGGAGCTGGCGGACTCGTTGTCGATGGCGGCCTTGGTGCTGCTGGAGCGGCTGTCCCCGCTTGAGCGGGCGGTCTTCGTGCTGCGGGAAGTGTTCGACTTCGGCTTTCCCGAGGTCGCGTCAGCGGTGGGGCGCTCGGAGGCGGCGTGCCGCCAGCTGGCGGTGCGGGCGCGGCGCCATATGGCCGCAGGCCGGCCCCGCTTTCAGGCGGGCCGCAAGGAGCGAGAAGAACTGGCGTCGCGGTTCTTCGACGCCCTGCGTGAAGGCGACGTCGTCGGCCTGCAGAATCTGCTGGCTGCCGATGTATCGATGGTCGGTGACGGCGGCGGCAAGGCCCCGCAACTGGCCAAGGCCGTTATCGGCGCCCAGAACGTGGCCCGGCTGCTCGCCTCGGCCTTCCCTCAGATGGCCCTGATCGGCGTGACGGGCGAGCCGCACGAGGTCAACGGCCAGCCGGGCGCGATCTTCCGCGACCGGGACGGCAAGGTGCTCCACACCCTGGCGCTCGACATCCTCGACGGGCAGATCCAGACGATCCGTACGGTGATCAACCCCGACAAGCTCGGGCACGTAGGCCCAGTGGCGGACGCCTGGGCCATCAACCGCGAAGTAAGGCAGGCACTCCGCCCTACGCAATAGCCGCTACGGCCGGCACCTCGAACCCCAGCGGCCGGGCAGGGCAGCGAGCCGTCGAAGACCACCCTCGATGAGGGCCTCGGCACCACGGTCCGGGCAGCCTTTTACCGCGCGACATCGCCGCACGCCTGGTCGTCACCAGGGGCAAGCGGAAAGGACGGCGCCCCTCGGCGGCGACCGTCGTGCGGATGCTCCGCGACCATGACGACAAGACCAGCACTGCTCCCGATGCGGCGGGCGCGGCGGCTCGATGACTTCGTCCGTTGCCCCGGCCCGCCCACTCCGGGCAGGCAAAGATGGCTTACATGCCGGAGCCGAGCGAGTCGATCCAGCCGGTGTATGAGCCGGTGTATGAAGTGGTGAAGGTCGTCCGCCTGCCCGTGCCCAACGAGATCCGCGAACCGGACTGCATGATCGGCCCGAAGGTCTGGGTCAGGCGGCGGATCCGCCGCCTGGCTCCCTGGCTCGTGCCCCGCCAGGCCCCGCGTGCGTGCTGCTGGCACCACCAGGTGGACTGGAGCCAGGCCGCAGAGGCGGCCATTCGTCTGGTCCGCCAGGCCCAAGCCGCCGGCCTTCACGGCGAACGCATCAGCGACTACGCCATCGAACGCCTTGACGAGCAAGGTCTCTGGCGATCGGGAACAAGATGCGGTCCTCGCCCTGGCCTGCACCGGAGGAATCGAGCCGAACACCGAACCCAACGCCGAATGGCGCTACTTCGAGGGGCAACACCGCGTGGCGGCGCAGCTCGACCAGGGGGTGCGGCAGACCGTCGTGCAACGGTGGGAGTCGTTCGACCCCGCCACCGGCCTGCCGATCCGGCAGCGATCCGAGCCGTAGACGGCGGGGCCGACAGGGCTGAACAGCATCAGCCATGTCGGCCCCGTGCGTCACGGGGCGCTGGGCCGCCCGAGCGAAACGCCGTCCAGCTCCAGGTGGCGACTCATGTCGAGCTCGAAGCGGCCGTACAGGTTCAGATGGGACCGAAACAGAGCCGTCAGCCCGCGCCGGTCGGCCGGGCTCAGCCGTTTTCGCCAGGCCGGATCGCGCAGCACGATCTGGACCAGGTGCGTGTTGAGGTAGGTGATGGCCGCGGCGACCAAGTGCAGCGCCAGCGTGGAGACCTCGACGTTCTCCCGGTCGTCGCCGGTCAGGTCGCCAGCCTTGCCGTAGAACAGATCCTTGCTGGCGGAATTGAAGTTCTCCACCACGTTCCCCTCGTTGATCTCCCTTCTGAGTTCCTCATCCGCCAGATACTCACAGATGAAGATCGTCCTGATCACGCGGCCCAGCTCCTCGATCGCCTGATAGGTGGGGTGCTTGGGACCGCCGCGGGTGAAGCGGCGCAGCATCTGGTGGGACTCGGCGGTGCGCAACCGCAGCGCGGTCGCGTACTTGATCATCTGGTCGTAATTGCGGGCGATCACATCCCAGTCGATGGTCTTGTTCGACAGCACCGCCTCCAGGCGCGGCCACGCCTCATCCTCGCCGGTCCCGGCCGGTACAGCCGCGCAGAGCCGATGTTCTTCAACCGGGGCAGCAGCTTGAAGCCCAGCAGTTCGGAGGAGGCGAACCCGACGATCGAGGCTCCATGGGTATCTGTGTACTGGCGATCGATCTCCGCGTCGGTCAGGTGCCGCAGCAGGCCCTCGATCATCGAGGCCACCTCGGAGGCGGTCGTGCTGGTCACCTGGCTGTAGATGCACACCGACCGCCGTTCGACGTGCCAGTAGACCATGATCCCCGGCCCGTGGTAGCGCTCATGCCACTCGGTCATGAAATTCGCCGACCACGACCCGAACTTGCGCGAATCGGACGCGCACGAGGTCCCCTCGCCCCACAACACCGTGTCGCGCGCCTTCAGGGTGGCGTTGACGATGAGCCGGATCGCCTCGCGCAGGTTGTCCCGGTTGATGAACAACCGGCGGGTGCGCCGCAGCGCCGCCTCGTTGTCGAGCTGCCCGGGTGGCAGCGTGGCCGCGGCCACGCCGTCGGCCACCCGCTTGATCCCGACGTTCGTCCCCAGCCCGTACAGGCACAGCAACAGCCGTCTCTGCAGCACCGCCTCAACGATGACGGTGCGCGAGGCCACCGAGGTGAAGGCGTCGGTGCTGGATCAGCAGCTCCACCAGACCGTCGATCATCTCGGCCTTGCGCACCCAGCACAGCGCCGCCAGCAAGGTCAGCCTGATCGGCTCCGGCGCGGCGGCGAAATCGGACGGGTACATGCGCATCGCCCGTGCCCGCCACACCTCCACCACCTTCTCCGACACCCCCTCGAACAGGTCTCCGGTAACCCGATCGCCTTCACCCGCTCCAGCTTGACGATCTCGGCCAGCAGCGTCTCCAACTGCAGCGGTCCGGGGTCCTCCTTCAGCTCCTGCAGGAAGCTGCGCGCTCCGGCTGCCCCGGCCTCGCCCTTGCCGTCCGGGTCGGGGTCAGGGTCGGGGACTGCGATCAAGTCTTCAAGCGCAGCCGCTGCCGAGATGGGGCACCGTCGCATCGTGGTGGTGGTGAACTCCCGCTCGAACAGCGCCTCAGCCGCGCCGGCCAGCCGCTCGATCTGCTTGGGCGTGGGAGGCTCAGTGCGGTCCTCCCGGCAGCGGGTCAGCAGCGCGGCACGCAGCCGCTCCCGCGAGGTCTCCACCGGGCAGATCTTGTCGGCCAGCCAGAACGTCAGCTTGTCCTCATCGGCGACCGTCGGCTCGCGAAAGCCATGGAACCGGCGGATCTGCGCCCGGTGATACTCAATCGTGCTGCCCGACCAGCGGTACTCGGCGAACAGCGCCGCATCGACCTTCACCTGCCCCGTCACGTAGTCCACCGCGGCCTTCGGCACGTCCTCCCGGCGCGGAAAGCGGCCCTCCAGCTCGAAGAACTTCAGCATCAGCGCGAATCCGAGACGGGTGGCACCGCTCTTGTTCGCCAGTAACTCGGCCTCGGCCTCATCCAGTGTCCAGCACTCGATGAGGTCCTCCAGCTCCCACTCTCTACGCATCGGCAGGGACCC
>NZ_SMJZ01000058.1 GCF_004348345.1 Nonomuraea longispora | reverse complement strand
GGGCGATCCGGGGACGCCGGGCGGCGGGCCGTGGTGCTGGCCGCCGCCGACCCGGCCAACCCGTACGGCGCCGCGCTCCCCTGGCCCCAGCATCCCGGCGACGTCGGGCACAAACCGGGCAGGAAGGCCGGGTCCCTGGTGGTCCTGGTGGACGGCCATCTGGTGCTGTACGTCGAGCGAGGCGGCAAGACGCTGCTGTCGTTCTCCGACGACGAACGCCTGCAGCCGGCCGTCGACGCCCTGGCACTGGCCGTACGCGACGGCGCGCTGGGCAAGCTGACCGTGGAGCGGGCCGACGGGGGCTCCATCGTCGACTCCCCGCTGGCGGCGGCGCTCGAGGCGGCCGGTTTCCATCCGACACCTCGCGGGCTGCGTCTGCGCGCCTGATGCGATCGCGGCTCGGAAGCCGTGCCTGATCGCGTTCCGGGGTGGGGTGGCCCGTACTCCGGGCGCGATAAATGGGTTCTCGCGGATCTGAATGGCCGTGGTGTCTTCGTCGGCAACGGGATGCTGGAGCACTCGTGGTTCCCGGCGACGTACATGCCGTCCGGGCTGCGCCGGCCGACCGTCGTGGTGATGATGATGCTGATCGGGGCGGCGATGTACGGCACGGGCCTGTGGCTCACCTGCGCGCGAAGCGCCGCGCCGCGGCGGTCGCCGGGCCATAAAGACCGGGCTGTATACGATAAGTCGTCATATGACTGAATTGACGCTGGGCGCGACCCACCGGACCTTACGCGACGAGGTCACCAGGGAACTGCGGCGCCGTATCCTCTCCGGCGAGCTCGCCCAGGGTGAACGGCTGGTCGAGGACCGGCTGGCCGGCGCGCTCGGCGTCTCGCGCAACCCGGTGCGCGAGTCCATCCGGGTGCTGGCCGCCGAGGGCTTCATCGAGGTCGTCCCCCGACTCGGCGCCACGGTCGCGCGCCTGTCCGCGGAGGAGGGTGAGGAGCTCTTCGACGTGCGCATGGCGATCGAGGGGCTCGCGGCCCGGCTGGCGGCGCGCAAGCGCAGCCCGTCCTCCGCCGAGCGGCTGCGGCAGGTGCTCGACCGGGCCAGGGAGGCGGTGGACGGCGGGCGCCTTGAGCAGGTGGCCGACCTCAACACCGCCTTTCATCTGGCCGTGGGCGAGGCGGCGGGCAACTCCTACCTGAGCTTGATGATGAAGCCGATGTTGCTGCGGGCGCAGTGGGTCTTCAGCCAGACCGCCGCCGCCCGGGGCCCGCATTCGTGGTCGGAACACCTGAGCATGTACGAAGCCATCGCCGCCGGCGACGAGGACGAGGCGCAGGCCAGGGCGATCGCGCACGTCGCCGCGGCACGAAGATCGTTCCTGGTGGCCGTGGGCCGTACTAGGAAACACCCGAACGATTGGAAAACGGTCAGATAACAACACAGCGTTATGAAACACTTATGAAATGTCAGGTCTTGTATACAGTCTCCTAAACGTTCCTACGGAGGCCCCATGAGACCGTCCCCCAGGCTCGTCGCGGCGCTCGCCGTCCTCCCCGTGGCCCTGGCGGGCTGCGGCGGAGGCGGATCCACCGGCACACCCGCCGCACCTCCTTCCATCGCCGACGCCACCACCGACAACCGGCCGGTCAAGGCTGGCGGCACGCTCAACATCGCGCTCAACGCCGACCCCGACGCACTCGACCCGAGCTCCGCGACCACCCTGGTGGGACGCGAGGTCTTCGCGAACATGTGCGAGAAGCTCTACGACATCGACGCCGCCTCCGCTCTCGTGCCCCAGTTGGCCGCAGCGCTGCCGGAGGTCTCCGACGACGGCAAGGAGGTGACGATCAAGCTGCGTGAAGGCGTGAAGTTCAACGACGGTACGCCGTTCGACGCCGAGGCGGTCAAGAAGTCGCTCGACCGGCACCGCACCTGGAAGAAGTCCGCTCGCAAGGCCGACCTCGCCCCGGTCGACAAGGTCACCGTGGTCGACCCCGCCACGGTCAAGCTCACGCTGTCGCAGGCGTTCACCCCGCTGACCTCGCAGCTCGCCGACCGCGCCGGCATGATCATGTCGCCCAAGGCGCTGGACGAGGCGGGCGACAGCTTCGGCGCGAGCCCGGTGTGCGTGGGGCCGTTCCAGTTCGCCGGCCGTACGTCCGGCAGCGAGATCGTGCTGGAGAAGGCGCCCGACTACTACGACGCCGCCAAGGTCAAGCTCGACAAGCTCGTCTACAAGATCATCATCGACCCCAACGTACGGGCGGCGAACCTGAAGTCCGGCGACGTGCACGTGGCCGACCAGCTCGCCACCACCACGGTCAAGGGTGTGCAGGCCGACCCCAACCTGAAGGTCGTGGCGGGGGGCGGCCTCGGCTACTACGGCGTCACGATCAACATCGGCAACGCCAACGGGGCCACGGAGAAGTCCGGCCCGGTGGACACGGCACTGGGCAAGAGCCCGCAACTGCGGGAGGCGTTCGAGCTGTCCCTCGACCGCGAGGTGATCAACAAGACCGTCTACAACGGCCTGTACGAGGCCGACTGCTCCCCCTTGCCGCTGGACAGCCCCTACCGGACGCAGGACCCGCAGTGCTCGAAGCGCGACGTCGCCAAGGCCAAGCAGCTCGTGCAGGCCTCCGGCGTGCCGACGCCGGTCCCCGTGAGCCTCAACACGCCCAACGACGCCACCAACATCCGCCTGGCGCAGGTCATCCAGCAGATGGCCAAGGAGGCGGGCTTCGAGGTGAGCGTGAAGACGGGCGAGTTCGTCAGCAACCTGGAACAGGGCAAGGCCGGCGACTTCGACGCCATGCTGGTCGGCTGGTCGGGCCGGGTGGACCCGGACGGCAACCTCACCGGCATGGTCACCACCGGCGGCGCCAACAACTACAGCGGCATGTCCGACCCGGGCATCGACGACCCGGTCAAGGAGGCGGCCGCCGAATCGGACACCGCCAAGCGGACCGAGCTCTACAGCAGCGCCACGAAGAAGCTGGCCGAACTGCGCGGAATCGTGTACCTCTACCACAACAAGTACTACCTGGGCACACACAAGGACGTCGCCGGGGTCCGGTACTTCAAGGACGGCCTCCCGCGCTTCGCCACCGCCGGGTTCACCTCCTGATGCTCTGGTTCATCCTCCGGCGCTGCGGGTCCGCGGTGATCGTCATGTTCCTGGGCAGCGTTCTGATCTTCCTGGGGATCAGGGCGCTGCCCGGCGACCCGGCCACCGTCATGGCGGGGCAGGAGGCCTCGCCCGAGGTGGTCGAGGCCATCCGGCAGGAGTTCGGCCTGGACAAGCCGCTGCCCGCACAGTACGTCGACTACATCGGCCAGACCCTGACCGGCAATTTCGGCCGCTCCACGCAGGACCAGCTCCCGGTGATCGACATCATCGCCGAGCGGCTGCCGGTGACGCTGGAGTTGTCGGCCCTGGCGATGCTGGTCGCGATCGTCATCGGCGTGGGCGCCGGCATCGTGGCGGCGGTGCGCCGAGGCAAGGTCGCCGACTACGTCGCCACGGGGTTCGGCCTGGCCGGGTTGTCGGTGCCGCACTTCTGGCTGGGCCTGCTCGCCATCCTGCTGTTCGCGGTCACCTGGCAGGTGCTGCCCGCCTCGGGCTACGTGCCGTTCACCCAGGACCCGGGCGAGAACCTGCAGCGCATGATCCTGCCCGCCCTCGTGCTCGGCACCGGCTTCGCGGCCATCCTGATGCGGCAGACCCGCTCGGCCATGCTGGGCGCGCTGTCGGCGGACTACGTCAGGACCGCGCGGTCCAAGGGCCTGTCGGAGGCGAAGGTGGTGGGCGCGCACGCGCTGCGCAACAGCCTGACGACCGTCATCACCGTGCTCGGCCTGCAGCTCGGCGCCCTCATCAGCGGCGCCGTGGTGACCGAGCAGATCTTCGTGATCCCCGGGTTCGGCAAGCTGACGGTGGACGCGGTGCTGACCAGGAACTACCCGGTCATCCAGGCCGTCGTCCTGATCACCGTGATCGGCTACGTCGTCGTCAACCTGCTGGTCGACATCGCCTACGCCTTCCTCAACCCGCGCATCAGGCTGTCGGGGGGCTCTCATGACTGAGCATGCCGTCGCCGCGGGCAGGGCCGCCCGCAGGCGCAGGTTGTGGCGGCGGTTCCGGCGGCGGCCGATGCCGATGGCCGGGCTGGTGCTGGTCGTGGGCTTCGTCCTGCTGGCCCTGGCGGGGCCGCTGGTCGTCGGCGACCCGGCCGCGCAGGACTACCTGGCCACGCTGGCCCCTCCGTCGCCCGCGCACCTGATGGGCACCGACGACCTGGGCAGGGACGCGTTCGCCAGGATCGCGCACGGCGCACAGGTGTCGCTCCAGGCCGGGGTGCTGTCCACCCTGCTCGCGATGGCCGTGGGCATCCCGATCGGGCTGGTCGCCGGCTTCTACCGGCGCTGGCTCGACCCGGTCGTGATGCGGCTGGTGGACGTGACGCTGGCCTTCCCCTTCCTGGTCTTCGCGGTGGGCCTGGCGGCGATCATCGGGCCGTCGCTGAAGGGCGTGGTGCTGGCGCTGGGCTTCGCCCAGTTGCCCGCCGTCATCCGCATCACCCGGGGCGAGGTGCTGGCGGTCAGGGAGATGGACTACGTGGCCGCGGCCGTCGCCGACGGCGCCGGCGACGGGCACATCATCCTCAGGTACGTGCTGCCCAACTGCGCCAGCCCGCTGATCGTGCAGGCCACGGTGGCGATCCCGACGGCCATCATCGGCGAGTCCACGCTGTCGTTCCTCGGGCTCGGCGTGCAGCCGCCGACCCCCTCGTGGGGCGTGATGCTGACGACCGCGCAGCAGTACCTCAGCGACGCGCCGTGGCTGGCCATCTGGCCAGGGCTGATGATCGCGCTGGCCACGCTCGGCTTCAACCTGCTCGGCGACGGGCTGCGCGACGTACTGGACCCGAGGAGCGGCCGATGAGCCTGCTGGAGATCACCGACCTGACCGTCGGGTTCGACACCGAGGACGGCCTGGTGCAGGCGGTCAGGAACATCTCTCTCACCCTGGACGAGGGCGAGATCCTGGCGTTGTGCGGCGAGTCCGGCTGCGGCAAGTCGGTCACCGCGATGTCGGTGCCCCGGCTGCTGCCGCCCGACACGACCCGCTTGTCCGGCTCGGTGACGCTGGACGGCCGCGAACTGACCACGCTGCCCGAGCCGGACATGCGGCACGTACGCGGCAAGGACGTCTCGGTCGTCTTCCAGGAGCCGATGACCTCGCTCAATCCGTCGTTCAGCGTCGGCTACCAGATCACCGAGGTGCTGCGCCGGCACGAGGGCCTGTCGCGGCGGGCGGCCGGCGAGCGCGCGCTCGCGCTGCTGGAGCTGGTCGGCATCCCGGCGCCGGCGCGCAGGATGAAGGAATATCCGCACCAGCTGTCAGGAGGCATGCGGCAGCGCGTGATGATCGCGATCGCGGTGGCCTGCTCGCCCCGCGTGCTGATCGCCGACGAGCCGACCACGGCGCTCGACGTGACGATCCAGGCGGGCGTGCTGGACGTGTTCCGCGACCTGCGGGACCGGCTCGGCACGGCGATCATCCTGATCACGCACGACCTGGGCGTGGTGGCCGACATCGCCGACCGGGCCGTCGTCATGTACGCGGGCCGTGCCGTGGAGCAGGCCACGGTGACCGAGCTGTTCGCGAACCCGCGGCACCCGTACACACTGGGGTTGATGAAGGCCCTGCCGACGGCGGCGGTCGGCGGCCGGCTGGCGGAGATCCCCGGCATGGTCCCCTCGCCGCTGTCCGACCCCGACGAGTGCGCCTTCCACGACCGCTGCCCGCGTGTCCAGACCGACTGCCGTCTGTCACGGCCCCAGCTCGTACGCCAGGCGGAAGGCCATCTGGCGGCCTGCTTCCACCCTGGAGGTCAGTCGTGATCCTGCGCATCGACAACCTGGTCAAGCACTACGGCCAGGTGCGCGCCGTGGACGGGCTGTCACTGGAGATCGCCCACGGCGAGGTGCTCGGCCTGGTCGGTGAGTCCGGCAGCGGCAAGTCCACGGTCGGCAAGTGCGTGCTGCGCCTGACCGACCCGACCGCGGGCACGATCGAGCTGGCCGGCCGCGACATCACCCGCCTGTCGCGCCGGGCCATGCGCCCGCTGCGCAGGGACATGCACATGGTCTTCCAGGACCCCTTCTCCTCGCTCAACCCGCGCTTCACGATCGAGCAGATCGTCGGCGAGCCGCTGCTGCGGCACAAGGTGGCCGACCGCCGGGGCGTCTCGGAGCGGGTCTCGGCCATGCTGGAGAAGGTGGGGCTGCGGCCGGAGATGCGCTCGCGGTTCCCGCACGAGTTGTCCGGCGGGCAGCGCCAGCGGGTGGGGCTGGCCAGGGCGCTCATCCTGGAGCCGAAGCTGGTGGTGGCCGACGAGCCGGTGTCGGCGCTGGACGTGTCCGTACAGGCCTCCGTGCTCAACCTGATCACCGACCTGCAGCGGGACATGGGCTTCTCGTGCCTGTTCATCACACATGACCTGTCGGTCGTGGAGTTCCTGGCCGACCGGATCGCCGTCATGTACCTGGGCAAGATCGTGGAGTCGGGTCCGAAGGCCGAGATCTTCGCGGCGCCGCGGCATCCGTACACGCAGGCGCTGTTGTCGGCGGCCCCGGTCGCCGATCCGGTGCGGCAGCGTGAGCGGCGCAGGATCGTGCTCGGCGCCGACGTGCCGAGCCCGGTCGACCCGCCCTCGGGATGCCGCTTCCACACGCGGTGCCCGCTGGCGTACGACGCCTGCCGCACCGACGAGCCCCCCTTGACCGACACGCGGAGCAACGGGCATCCGGCCGCGTGTCACCTCATCACGGCGGACCGCATCCCCGACGCGGCCGCTCATCGTTGAAGGAGAATGGTTTGTTCACCACCAGGCCTGAGCTGTCCGGCGACTTCGGCATGGTCGCCAGCACCCACTGGCTGGCCTCCGCCGCCGGCATGAGCGTGCTGGAACGCGGCGGCAACGCCTTCGACGCGGCCGTGGCCGCGGGGTTCGTGCTACAGGTCGCCGAGCCGCATCTGAACGGCCCGGGCGGCGAGGTGCCGATCCTTCTGTGGAGTGAGGCCGACCAGAAGGTGTCGGTGGTGTGCGGCCAGGGCGTGGCGCCGGCCGCGGCCACGATCGAGCACTACACCGGGGTCGGCCTGGACGTGGTGCCCGGCACGGGGCTGCTGGCGGCGACCGTGCCCGGGGCGTTCGGCGGCTGGATGCTCATGCTGGAGCGCTGGGGCACCTGGTCGCTGGCCGACGTGCTGGCCCCCGCGATCCACTACGCCGAGCACGGCGTGCCGGTGCTGGACCGGATCTCCGCCACGATCGAGTCGGTCGCGGGGCTGTTCACCGACGACTGGCCGACGTCGGCGGCGACCTGGCTACCCGGCGGCGCCGCGCCCGCGCCGGGCTCGAAGCTGGCCAACCCGGTGCTGGCCGCGACGTACCGGCGGCTGGTCGCGGAGGCCGAGGCGGCGTCGAGCACCCGCGAGGGGCAGCTCGCCGCTGCGAGGAAGGCCTGGTACGAGGGCTTCGTCGCCGAGGCGATCGCCGAGTTCAGCACCAAGACGGCCTGGCGCGACAGCTCCGGCGAAGTGCACGGCGGGCTGCTGACCGGCGACGACCTGGCGGGCTGGGAGCCCTCGGTCGAGGATCCCGTGAGCTTCGACTACCGCGGGCACACCGTGTGCAAGACGGGGCCGTGGGGACAGGGCCCGGTGTTCCTGCAGCAGCTCGCCCTGTTGTCCGGGTTCGACCTGGACGCGATGGGCTACCTGAGCGCCGACTACGTGCACACGGTCACCGAGGTCGCCAAGCTGGCCTTCGCCGACCGCGAGGCCTGGTACGGCGACGCCGGCGTACCCATGTCGGACCTGCTGAGCGAGGCGTACAACGCCGAGCGGCGCGCCCTCGTCGGTCCGGGGGCCAGCATGGACCTGCGGCCCGGTTCCCCCGGCGGGCGGACGCCCAGGCTGCCCGACCTCCCCGCACCCGGCATCTCCAGCAGCGCGCCCGGCGTCTCCGGCGCCCGCGCCCCGCAGGGGGTCGGCGAGCCCACGGTCGCCAAGAGCGCGGGCGGCGTGGAGGTGACCTCCGCCGACGGCACGGTCAGGGGCGACACCTGCCACGTCGACGTGGTCGACCGGCACGGCAACATGGTCTCGGCCACGCCCAGCGGCGGCTGGCTGCAGAGCTCGCCCACCATTCCCGCGCTGGGCTTCTGCCTGGGCACGCGGGCGCAGATGTTCTGGCTGCAGGAGGGCCTGCCGGCGTCGCTGCGTCCCGGTACGCGGCCGCGTACCACGCTGTCGCCGTCGTTCGCGCTCAGGGACGGCCGGCCGTGGCTCGCCTTCGGCACGCCGGGCGGCGACCAGCAGGACCAGTGGAGCCCGAACTTCTTCCTGTCCGTCGTTCACGGCGGGCTGAACCTTCAGGAGGCCATCGACGCGCCCATGTTCCACACCGAGCACTTCCCCAGCTCGTTCTTCCCGCGCGGCTCGCGCCCCGGCGTCCTGCACGTGGAGGACCGCCTGGACCCGGGCGTCGTCGCCGAGTTGCGGCGGCGCGGGCACGAGGTGGAGGAGCAGGGCCCGTGGTCGCTCGGCAGGCTCAGCGCGGTCGCCCGTGACGGCGCCTTCCTCAGGGCCGCCGCCAACCCTCGGGGCGCGCAGGGCTACGCCGTCGGCCGGTGAGGTGCCTGACCGACGGGAAGCGCCCTCGTCGCTGACGGCGTGCGGGCCGGCTCGACGGGCATGAGCTGAAGGCCCACAGAGGTGATGTCGCGAGGAGCCACGTCGCACACTGCCGCGGCGGGTAGCGCGAACCGAGCAGGTCGTCGCGCGCCAACCGGCGGTAGGTGTGGGGAAGGCGCTTGTGGAACAGGCGATACAGCGCCCGGTGCCACAGCGGCGGGCGCTCCCGCAGGCGCAGTGCGACACCGCCACGTACGACGTCTATTCGAACTGGGCCACGCGACCATGACTACGCGACCGTCGCCTCGATCAGGTCGTCCACCACCTCGGCAAGGTCGTTGCCCCGGGAATGCACCCGGCGCTGGCGCATGGCTCCCGAGCCCTGGCGCAGCAGCCGGTCCAGGCCCTCCTGCACGAACGTCAGGTCACCCGCCTCGGTCAGCGCCGGGCGTACGTGCTCCAGGAGGCGACCGGCCATCACCGGGGCGGGGACGAGCGTGCCGTGCCGCACGTCCATGCTGTCGCCCAGCAGCCCGTCGCGGGCGGCCCGCCAGTAGGCGGCGCGCAGCACCTCGGTGGGCACCGGCAACCCCCTGTCACCGCGCCGGACGGCCTCCAGAGAGGTCACGACCAGGGCGCGGATGAGCCCGATCAGGGTGAGGCTGTCGGCCACGTCGAGGGGCACGTCGGCCACCCTGATCTCCACGGTCGGCAGCTGGGGCGACGGGCGGGCGTCCCAGTAGACGGTCTTGGCGTCGAGCAGCGCGCCCGACTCCGCCAGCGAGCGCAGCGCCAGCTCGTAGTCGCGGTACGACGGGAAGTAGGGGGGTGCGCCGGAGACCGGCCAGCGGCCCCAGCTGATCACCCGCCACGACGCGTAGCCGGTGTCGCGTCCCACGAAGAACGGCGAGTTGGCGGCCAGCGCGATCAGCGTCGGCAACCATGGCCGCAGGTGGTTGCCGACGTAGACGGCGTGCTCCTCGTCGGGCACGTCCACGTGGACGTGCAGGGCGCAGATGCTGATCTCGTCCTGTAGCGCGCGGTAGAGCACCCTGCCCTGGAGGTATCGGTCGTCGTCGGTGAGCGGCGGCTGCATGACGTTGCCCAGGACGGGGATGCCGCTCGCGACGACGGCCAGCCCGCACCTGCGGGCCGCGTCCGCCACCTCCTTGCGCACGGTGCGCAGTTGCGAGCCCAGCTCGCTCAGGTCGGCGGACGGCGGCGTGCGCGCCTCCACCTGGAATCGGGTGATTTCTTGCACCACGTCCAGCACGTCCGTGGCCGCGGCCAGGACTTCGGCCGCTCGGGGAGCCACGTGGCGGGTGCGGGGATCGACGACGAGGTATTCCTCTTCGATCCCGATCAACGGAACCATGCCCACACCTCGTTGGGGAGTCCAAAAGTCTCCGTACGAAGTTGTGCCCGTACCGTGCCCTGGGGGAAACCCGTCCGGCAGGTGCTTGTCAGATGGGTCCGTAGAGGGCGTAAGGGGCGTGTGTGGCCATGGCCCAGTAGCGGTCACCGTAGGACCAGTGCCACCACTCCGTGGGGTAGTTGACCAGGCCGACCGGCTCCAGTGCGGCGGCCAGGAGCTTGCGGTGGGCGCGGGCGTCGTCGGAGATGTTGGGGGCGGCGGTGTAGCAGGCGCCTTCGCTCTGCTCGGGGTTGTCGTTG
The DNA here is from genome assembly GCF_004348345.1 of Nonomuraea longispora. Taxonomy (GTDB): domain Bacteria; phylum Actinomycetota; class Actinomycetes; order Streptosporangiales; family Streptosporangiaceae; genus Nonomuraea; species Nonomuraea longispora. The sequence continues at coordinate 34,274 of NZ_SMJZ01000058.1, read as the reverse complement.
ACCTGCGTGCCCATGTCATGTTCGGCGCCCTTGGGGGAGCACAGGGTCAGGTCGACGGCGGCGCCGGCGGTGTGGGGGGCGACCTCGACGGGTGAGACATAACGACTCGCCGCGACATAGGACTCGTCGGGCGACATGTCGGGGAATGCCGCCTGCAGCTCCGCCCGGTACCCGTCGAAGATCCGCCGCTGCGTCGCGATCGGACGGTAACCCTCGACGATCAGCAGGTGATAGCCGTCGGGCAGCAGGGTCTCCGCCTTCTCCAGGCGGTCGAGCAGGCCGGAGCGCAGGTGGGCGTACGCACCGTCGTCGTCGGCCATGCGCGTGTCCACGCGCAGCCGCCCGCGTACGTCAGCCAGCGGTTCGCCGCATTCCCGCACCGGGACGGAGGCGACACGGGGGTCCGAGATGAGCACGACATCGTTCGGGGACTGCCACATGGGCAGAAATTCTCACACAGTGTCGGAGAAAACCTGTTCCCGGGCCTGATCCAGAGCCGCCACCAGGGCCCCGCGCAACACGGGGTTGCCGGCGACCCCGGTGGTGACCACGGTGGGCCGGCTCGGGCACACGCGCGCCACCGCCTCCTGCACCTTGGCGGCCAGCCGCGCGCCGCCGGCCCTGCCGACGTCACCGCTCAGGACGATCAGCCCGGGGTCGAGCACGACGGTCACGGCGGCCGCACCCACGGCCAGCCGGAGCGCCACCTCGTCCAGATAGCCCTCGTCGCCACTGCGCACCAGGTCGGCCACGGTGTTCCCGGTCAGCCCGCGCCGCTCGGCCAGCCCGCGCAGGGCGTCGTGGCCCACCAGGCGCTGGTACGAGCCCGACTGCGGCTGGGAGACGTCGCTGGGCAGCGGCTCGCCCGGCACCGGCAGCCAGCCGATCTCGCCCGCTCCCCCGGCGATGCCGCGGTGCAGCCTGCCGCCCAGCATGACGCCGAGTCCCTGTCCGACGCCCGCCCAGATCACCACGAAGTCGTCGTGCCCGGCGGCTTCTCCGTACTTGTGCTCGGCGAGGGCGACGAGGTTGACGTCGTTCTCGATCGTCACCGAGGTGCCGAGGGTCTCGCGCAGGCTGGCCAGCACGCCGACGTGCCAGTCCGGCAGGTCGTACGACCAGCGCACGTCCCCGCTGACCGGGTCGACCACACCTCTGGTGCCGATGACGAAGGAACGCAGCCGGGACAGGCTGATGCCGGCCGCCTCGCAGGCCCGCCGCACGGCCGCGTGCACCGCCTCGACGGGATCGCGGCCGTCGGAGGGGTTGAGCGTGATCTCGACCACGGTCCGGCCTGTGATGTCCGCCACACCGACCCTGAGGCTGTCGGGCAGGACCTCGAGCCCGGCGACGTACGCGCAGGAGGGCACCACGGCGTACAGAGCGGCGTGGGGCCCCCTGCCGCCGGCCCGTTCCCCCGTGACCTCGACGAGCCCCCGCTCTTCGAGCCTGACGAGGAGCTGACCTGCGGTGACCTTGGACAGGCCGGTCCGCTCGCCGAGCTCGGCGCGGGTGAGAGGGCCGTCTCCGATGAGCAGTTCGAGCGCCGCCCGGTCGTTCAGCCGACGCAACAGCCGAGGGGTTCCCGGGTCTCGACGCATCGGCGTTTCCCCTCTCGTCACGATCGGCTAACGGGCGTTTTATTAAGGAAAGTTTCTTGTTAGTTTATCAGCATCATTCGGCATTGACGATCAGCCTGGTGCGGACCGTAGGCCGGCACCCGGGAAGGGAGAACCCTGTGAGGATCGCGAAGATCACAGCCACCACGGTCACCACGGCCGCCCTGGCCCTGGGCCTGGCGGCCTGCGGCGGTTCAAGCGAGTCGCCTGAATCCTCACCGAGCGCGGCCGCCGCGAGCGGGCCCAAGTACGCCGGCAAGACCCTGACCTTCTGGCGCCTGGGCGACACCAACCCCGACGCCCAGAAGTACACCGATGAGCTGGTCGCCGAGTTCGAGAAGCAGACCGGCGCCAAGGTGAAGGTCGAGTGGATTCCGTGGGCCCAGGTCAACGACAAGTTCACGGCCGCGGCGGCAGGCGGCACCGGCCCCGACGTCACCGAGATCGGCAACGACCAGGTCCCGCTCTGGCAGAGCCAGGAGGCGCTGGAGCCCATCACGGACATCGTGGCCTCGGGCGACCAGGCCCAGATCCCCAAGAACCTGATGGGCCTGGAGACCATCGACGGTGAGACGTACGCCGTGCCGTGGGGCGGCGGCACCCGGGCGGTGCTCTACCGCGCCGACTGGTTCAAGGAGCTCAAGATCGAGGTGCCCAAGACCTGGGACGAGCTCGTCGCCGCGGCCAAGAAGATCCAGGCCGAGAAGGGCTCCGACGTCGACGGCTTCGCCTTCAACGGCGGCTCCGACGCCAACCATCTGCTCGGCGCCCTCGCCTGGACCGCCGGCGGCGAGTACGCCGTCAAGGAGGGCGACAAGTGGGTCGGCAAGCTGACCGAGCCCGGCTTCAAAACCGGCTTCGCCCAATACACCGGCCTGGTCACGGACGGTCTGTCCAGCAAGTCGCGGCTCAACCAGAACACCACCGAGATCCGCACCCGCTTCTCCAACGACAAGGTTGGCATGTACCTCACCGCCGCGTGGGACCTCGCCGGAATCGAGGAGGACAGCAAGGGCAAGCTCAAGGGCGACAAGCTCGCGTTCTTCTCGCTCCCGTCGCAGTCGGGCGGCGAGGCGCAGTCGTTCCTCGGCGGCAACGACATCGCCGTCTGGGGCACCTCGGAGGAGAAGGAGGCGGCCAAGGAGTTCGTCAAGCTGGCCTCCGGCAAGGAATGGGGCGTCAAGTACGCCACCGACGGCGGCCTGCTCCCCGTCTATCCCGAGGCCCTCGCCAAGCTGGCCGAGGACCCGGTGCAGGCGCCGTTCGCCGCCGCCTTCGCCAAGGCCAAGGCCTTCCCCGCCGACCCGCACTGGACCGAGGCCAACGAGACCAAGGCGGTGCTGCAGAACGCCGCCCGCAAGGTCATCGAGGGCAAGGCGTCCGCCGACGAGGCGCTGGCCGCGGCCAACAAGGAACTCGAAGACATCCTCAACGCCTCCTGAGCCTATGACGAACACGTCAACGCTTCCCCGGGGCGGGGACCGCTCCCCAGCCCGGGGATCGCGCCGCCCGAACCCGCCGCGCAAGGCCAGCGGGCTGCCCGCGTGGTCCATCCCCTACGTCCTGCTCGTCCCCGGCCTGCTGGTCATCGGCGCGCTGCTGCTCTACCCGCTGATCCAGATGGCGATCATCGCCTTCCAGAAGGTGGGCCTGGTCCAGATCTCCGGCAAGAAGCCGGCCACCTGGGTCGGGCTGGACAACTTCACCGCCTTCGTCGACAACGACATCTTCTGGTCCTCGCTCCGCAACACGGTGATGTTCGCCGTGATCGCGGTGCCACTCACGCTCGTCCTCGGCACCGCCGTCGGCGTGCTGCTGCACCGGCTCGGCAAGAAGATGTCGTTGTTCGTCATCATCGGCATCATGTTCGCCTGGGCGGTGCCGCCCGTGGCGCAGGGCGTGATCTGGCGCTGGTTGTTCGACGCCGAGGCGGGCATCGTCAACTGGGCGCTCAATCTGCTGCCCGGCTGGTTCTCCACCGCCCTGTTCGGCCGGGCCGACTGGACCGGCGAACCCTGGCTCAACGACCCCTGGTCCATCTACATGGTGCTGGTCATCTGCGTGGTCTGGGCGGGCTTCCCGTTCATCGCCGTCTCGGTGCTGGCCGGCCTCAAGGGCGTGCCCGCCGAGCTGTACGAGGCCGCCAAGGTCGACGGCGCCACCCCCTGGCGGACGTTCTGGCGGATCACGTTCCCGCTGCTGAAGCCCGTGTTCGCGGTACTGACCGTGCTCTCCATCATCTGGGACTTCAAGGTCTTCTCCCAGCTGTACGTGCTGGCCGGCACCAACAACAGGGAGGCCTACAACCTGTCGATGTACGCGGTGACCGAGGCGTTCAAGGCCCCACCGAAGATGGGCTCGGGCGCGGCCATCGCCCTGGTGCTGACCGTGATCCTGCTCATCGTCACGGCTGCCTACATCCGGCAGATGTTCAAGCAGGAGGACACGTGATGACCCCGCTGGCCCGCAGACGCCTGGGCAAGGCCACCCTCAACGCGCTCGGCGTGCTGGTCTTCGCGATGGCCACCTTTCCCGTCTACTGGATGGTCTCCACCGCGTTCAAGACGAACGACCAGATCTTCACCACCGACTTCATCCCGTTCCCGACGCAGTTCACCCTCGAGCACGTGCAGCGCGTGCTGAGCGAGGGCGTGGCCGGGCACTCCATCTGGCTCTACCTGCGCAACAGCGCGATCGTCGCGCTCGGCACCATCGTCATCGGCGCCGTCTTCGCCCTGCTCTCGGCCACGGCGGTGGCCAGGTTCAGGTTCAAGGGGCGCACGCCGTTCCTCGCCCTGCTGCTCATCGTGCAGATGATCCCCGCCGAGGCGCTGGTCATCCCGCTGTTCCTGAGCGTCAAGCGGCTGGGCCTCTACGACCAGTTGCTCGGCCTGATCGTCACCCAGGTGGCGCTGACCCTGCCGTTCGGCATCTGGATGTTGCGCACGTTCGTCGCCGCGGTGCCCAAGTCGCTGGAGGAGGCCGCCTGGATCGACGGGGCCGGCCGGTTCACCACCTTCTGGAAGGTGCTCTTCCCGCTGGTGGCCCCCGGGCTCGTCGCGACCAGCATCTTCTCGTTCATCACCGCGTGGAACGAGCTCATCATGTCGCTGTACCTGATCAGCGATCCGACGAAGTACACCATGCCCGTCGCCCTGCAGTACTTCTTCGGGCAGAAGGGCACCGACTGGGGCGCCATCATGGCCACCTCCACGATGATGACCATCCCCGTCGTCGTCTTCTTCGTTGTCGTGCAACGCCGCATGGTCACCGGCCTGGTCGCCGGGGCCGTAAAGGGCTGACATCCGCGATCCGTACGGCACGACCGTGCCGTACTCCACCCTGCCTGAGAACTGATGAGGAGCCATGAGTCAGAGTGATCGGGGGCTGCGCCGTCTCGCGGCCGGCACACTGCTCGCCGCCTTCCAGGGCACCACGGCGCCCGCGTGGGTGCTGCGCGAGCTGGAGCACGGTCTGGGCGGTGTCACACTCTTCGGCTTCAACGTCGCCGAGCCCGGCCAGGCGCGCGAGCTGACCACCGCTCTGCGCGCCGCCGGTGAGCCCGTCATCTCGCTCGACGAGGAGGGCGGCGACGTGACGCGGCTGGCGTACCACGTCGGCAGCCCGTACCCCGGGAACGCGGCGCTCGGCGCGGTGGACGACGTCGAGCTGACCCGCCGCGTGCACATGGCGATCGCCGCCGAGCTGGCCGCCTGCGGCGTCAACCTCAACATGGCGCCGAGCGCCGACGTCAACACCGAGGCCGACAACCCGGTGATCGGCACCAGATCGTTCGGCACGGACGCGGAGCTGGTCGCCAGGCACACGGTGGCGGCCGTACGCGGCCTGCAGGCGGGCGGCGTGGCCGCCTGCGTCAAGCACTTCCCCGGCCACGGCGCCACCCGGGTGGACTCGCACCTCGCGGTGCCCGTCGTGGACGTCGGTCTGGACGTGCTGCGGGCGCGGGAACTCGCCCCCTTCCGCGCGGCGATCGGCGCGGGGGCGAAGTCGGTGATGACCGCGCACGTGGCGGTGCCCGCGGTGACGGGCGACGCCCCCGCCACGCTGTCCGGGGCCGCGCTGACCGGGCTCCTGAGGGGCGAGCTCGGGTACGACGGCGTGGTCGTCACCGACGCGCTCGACATGCACGCCATCACCAAGAGCGTGGGCCTGGCCGGGGGCGCCGTGCTGACGCTGGCGGCCGGCGCCGACCTGCTGTGCCTCGGCCCGCTGCCCACATACGACGACATCCAGACGATCGTCGAGGGGGTCGTCACCGCCGTACGCGAGGGCCGCCTGCCGCTGGAGCGCCTGGAGGAGGCCGCGGAGCGGGTGGCGGCGCTGCGTGCCTGGTTCGGCGCGCCGCACGAGCCGACGGCCGAGCAGAACGGCGTCGGCCTGCACGCCGCCCGCCGCGCCGTACGCCTGACCGGCGCCCCGGAACCCCTGGTCGAGCCCCTGGTGATCGAGGTCGACACTCCGCCGACGATCGCCGTGGGCGACGTGCCGTGGGGCCTGGGCCCGTGGCTGCCCGACGCGGAGATCGTCAGGGTCGGCCCCGAGGCGGCGGACGTCCCCGTGCTGCTGGCCAAGGCCGCGAACCGGTCGCTGGTCGTCGTCGTCAAGGACGCGCACCGCCACCAGGCCAGCCAGGACCTGGTCTCCGCGCTGGTGGCGGCCCGCCGCGACACGACGGTCATCGAGATGGGGCTGCCCGTGTGGCGGCCCGGCAGCGGCGCCTACATCGCGACGTACGGGGCCGGCAGGCCCAACGCCCAGGCCGCCGTCGAGCTGCTCGGCGCACGCTGACGGCCCGCGCCGGAAGGCCGGCCCTCAGGACGCCAGCAGCGCCTCGCGGGCCTCGTCGAGTGCGGCCAGCACGGCGCCGCGCAGCACCGGGTTCTGGCCGGTCACCGCCGTGGTGACGACCTGGGGGCGCACGGGGCAGATGCGGGCCACCGCCTCCTCCACCCGGGACGTGAGCGCGGCGCCGCCCGCGCCGACCTCCCCGGCCAGCACCACCAGGCCGGGGTCGAGGATCACGCACACGGCGGCCACGCCCAGGGCGAGCCGGTCGGCGATCTCGGAGAGCAGCGGCTCGCCCTCGGCGCCCGCCGCCACGGCGACCCGGACGCACTCGCCGGCGCTGCCGGCCGCGAAACCGTGGCCGCGGGCCAGCTCGGTCACCGTCTCGGCGCTGACCAGCGACTGCAGGCCGCCCGCCAGCGACGGCAGGCGCCCCGGCATGGTGCGGATGTCCTCGGGCAGCGGCACGCCGGGCACCGGCAGGTAGCCGATCTCGCCCGCGCTGCCCGAACGCCCCCTGTGCAGCTTGCCGCCGAGCATGACGGCCAGGCCCAGGCCGCGGCTCGCCCACAGCAGCACGAAGTCGTCGATCCCCTTGGCCGCGCCGTCGGCGCGCTCGGCGATGGCGGCGAGGTTGACGTCGTTCTCGATGGTCACCTCGCGCCGCAGGTCGCGGACGAGCGCGTCGTGGATGCCCTCGTGCCAGCCCGGCAGGTCGAACGCGAAGCGCACGTCGCCGCTGCGCGGGTCGACCACGCCGGGGGTGCCGATCACGACGCCGCGCAGCCTGGCCAGGCTGACCTTGGCGCTGCGGCAGGCCTTGGCGATCGCGTCGTGCACCACGGAGACCGGGTCGTCGTGACCTCGGGGATCGACGGTGACCTCGGCGACGGTGTGGCCGTGGATGTCGGCGACCACGGCCGAGATCAGCTCGGGCCCGACCTCCAGGCCGGCGACGTACGCGCTGGAGGGGATCACGGAGTAGAGGGCGGCGTTGGGGCCGCGCCCGCCGGCCTGGGCGCCGACCACCTCGACCAGACCGCGCTCCTCCAACCTGGCCAGCGTCTGCGAGGCCGTGACCTTGGACAGGCCGGTCAGGTCGCCGATCTGCCCACGCGTCATGGGACCGGTGGCCAGCAGCAACTCCAGCGCGGCCCGGTCGTTGATCTCCCTCAGCAGCCTGGGCACACCAGGGCGTCGCTCCACGCGGAAATCCCACCCGTCAATCGAAAAGGTTGTTAGAAGTTTAGCGCCGGGCACCCGTTCTGACGGCCTTGCGACCTACCGGTGTTGACCAGGAGGGATAATCAGGAACATGCGCCTTTCCGCTCGTGTCGACTACGCCCTCCGTGCCGCCGCCGAACTCGCCGCAGCCGGTGCCGGCCCGACTACTGTGGGCGAGCTCGCCAAAGAGCAGGACATGCCCCCCAAATATCTGGAGAACATCCTGCTGCAGATGCGCCGCGCCGGGCTGGTGCGCGGGCAGCGAGGGCCGGAGGGCGGCTATGTGCTGGCCCGCTCCGCCGCCGAGATCTCCCTGGCCGATGTGATCAGGGCGGTGGACGGGCCACTCGCCAACGTCCGCGGCGAGCGGCCCGAGCACGTCGGCTACCGCGGGCCCGCGGAGTCGCTGCAGCAGGTGTGGATCGCGCTGCGGGCCACCGAGCGCTCCATCCTGGAGGAGGTCACGCTGGAGCAGGTCGCCTCCGGCGCGCTGCCCGAGCGCATCCGCCTGCTCGCCTCCGACCCCGCCGCCTGGGGCTGACCGCCTTCTCGCCCGCCTGCTCATCCGTCAGGCGCGCAGCCTGGCCGCCGTCCAGAAGAGGGCGAGCGCGACGAGTTCGGCCACGGCCGCGGCGGCGGGCAGCCAGCCGCTGCCGTGCGCGTCGAGCACGAGCCCGCCGAGCGCCCCGCCACCCGACACCCCGACATAGACGGCGCTGCTGTTGAGCGCGAGCGCCTGCGGCGCCGCCGGGCCCGCCATGGCGAGCAGCCGGGTCTGCGCGGGCGGCGGGATCCACCACGACACGGCCGCCCACACCATGAGCAGCGGCAGGAGCGCGAGGAGCGCCATCGGCCGCAGGAGCCAGCAGGCGGTGAAGGCCGCCATCACCGCCGTGAACCCGGAGATCCCGATCATCAGCGCCCGGTCGGCGCCCCACCGGTCGGCGGCGCGCCCGCCGAGCTGCCCGCCCACGAGCCCGGCCAGCCCGGCCAGGAAGAAGATCCAGCCGAGCTCGGTGGGCCCGGCCCCGGCCAGGTCCCGCAGGAACGGCGCGAGATACGTCATCAGCATCATGCTGCCCAGCACGATCGCCACGATCCCGAGCAGGCCGGCCAGCACCCGAGGCCGGGCGAGCGGGGCCAGCCGGCGCCCGATGGGCATGGCCTCGGCCGGCGGCGGCTCCGGCAGCGTGAGCCTGGTGGCCACCAGCGCGCCGAGCCCCAGCAACCCGCCGACCCCGAACGTGGCCGGCCAGCCGAACGCGCCTCCCACCCATGTGCCGATGGGCACGCCCAGCATGAGGGATCCGGTCAGGCCGCCCATCACGAGTGCCAGGTAGCGTCCCTGCCGCCCTTCGGGCGCCATGGAGGTCGCGATGGCGTACGCCGCGGGCACGACGGCCGCCGCGGCGAGCGCCGCCAGCACCCGCAGGCCCATGAGCACGGCGTACGAGCCGGCGAACGCGGAGGCCCAGTTGGCGGCCACGAACAGCGTCAGGGCGCCGGTGATCAGCCCCCGCCTGGGCCAGGTGGCGCTCACCACGGACGCGACGGGCGCTCCCAGCGCGAACGCCAGCGAGAACACGGTGACCAGTTGCCCGCCCGCCGCCTCGCTGACGCCGAGGTCGGCGGAGATCGCCGGCAGCACGCCCGCGATCACGTAGTCGTCGGTGGCGAAGACGAACGTGGTGAACGCCAGCGCGAGCAGCCACGCGGGCATGCGGGCACGCTGCCGCACGTCAACGGACATGGGTATCCCCTTGATTAAGGTAACAGTTGTTTCCCAGATAGGGTAACAGTCGTCACCTCGATGACGTCAAAGGGATTCCCATGGCCAGGACCGCCGACCCGAACCGCCGCGCCGAACTGCTCGACCAGATCGTCGACTATCTGGCGGGGCACGGCCTCTCGACCCTGTCGATGCGACCGCTCGCCGAGCATCTGGGCAAGTCCACACGCGTGCTGACGCACCACTTCGCCGACAAGGAGGAGCTCCTGTCGGCCACCATGGAGCGCCTGGACGAGCGGCACCGCGCCTGGCTGCGCTCGCTGCCCGGATGGACGGGCTCCGACAGCGTGGGCACGATCATCCGGCACACCTGGGACTGGCAGTCCTCGGAGGACAACCTGCCCACCGCCCGGCTCGTGCACGAGATCGAGGGCCTGGCGGCCGGTGGGCGCCTGCGCGGCCACGTACCCCGGCTGCTGGCGGACCGGTCGGAGTTCGTGGCGGGGCTGCTGCGCGAGCGGGGAGTGCCCCGGGCCGACGCGCTGCGCATCTCCACGCTGGCCAACTCGGCCTACACCGGGCTGCAGCTCGACCTGCTCACCACCGGTGACCGCGAGCGCGTCGAGGAGGCACTGGACCAGCTCTGCGCCCTGGTGGACGAGTGGGTCGCTACATACCGGTGAACCAGAGCACGACCTCCTCCAGCTCGGCGGGCCGCCGCCGCTCTCCCGCAACGTCGGGCCGTCGACGAACTCGCTGACGACGTACGCCCGGTCGTCCAGCAATCCCGTGGTCAGGACCTGAGCGGTGCTGACCGCGGAGAGCCCGCGCAAAGGCTCCATCGCGTGCAGGAAGGGTGCGGGATCCAGCTCCGGCGGCAGCAAGCCGGATGACCACGGCCCAGCCGCCGGGCGCGCGCCCTGTGTAGACGCCGGAGCCCAGCCGCCCGGTGACCGGCCACCTCGACAGGGTCGAGGTGGCCGGTCACGTAAACCCGAGATTCTGAGATGCCGCAGTTGCCTCCCGCCACGTCCGGACCCCGATCTCATTATGGGGCGGAGGGGATGGAACGGACGCTTCCTAGACTGGAAGCATGCCCGAAGGAGACGCCGTCCACCGTACGGCCGGCCGCCTGCGCGGCGCCCTGGACGGGCGCGTGCTCACCAGGTCGGACTTCCGTGTGCCCAGGCACGCCACCGCCGACCTGACCGGGCGCGCTGTCGTCACCACGGTGTCACGGGGCAAGCACCTGCTGACCCGTGTGGAGGGCGACCTGACCGTGCACACCCACCTGCGGATGGACGGGAGCTGGCTGGTGACGCCCGCCGGACGGCGTACACCGCCCGGCGACCTGGTCAGGCTGATCCTCGCCAACGAGCGCTGGCAGGCGGTGGGGCGCAGGCTCGGCATGGTGGATCTCGTCAGGACGGATGAGGAGGCACGGCTGGTCGGGCACCTCGGCCCGGACCTGCTGGGTCCGGACTGGGATCCGGAGGAGGCCGCGCGGAGACTGCGAGCGGCGCCCGGCCGGCCCATCGGGGAGGCGCTGCTCGATCAGCGCAACGTGGCCGGGATCGGCACGATCTATCGAGCCGAAACCCTGTTTCTACGCGGGATCTGGCCGTGGCGGACAGTCGGAGAGGTCGAAGATCTGGAGGGGCTCGTGTCACTGGCGCAGCGCATCATGGCCGCCAACGCACATCATCAAGCGCCTGCGGGCACGGTCACCACAGGTGATCGCCGCCCGGCGAGCCGGACGTGGGTCTACGGCAGGGCGGGGATGCCCTGTCGCCGATGCGGCACCCGCATCAGCCGCGGGGAAATGGGGGCTGGCCCACAGGAACGGCTGATCCTGTGGTGTGCCGGCTGCCAGCCTCGTTAGGCGGCCACCATGTCCTTGACTTCGGGGAACACGGATTCGGGGATCGACCCGGGGACCGACTCCGACAGGGGCAGACGCTCGTGCTCGGGCACGTCGGCAAGCACGGGGGCAGCCTGGAGCTCCGCCAGCGCGAACTGATCGGAAACTTCACGCAAAACCTGCGAAAGGGGCACGCCGAGTGCGCCGCAGATGGATGCGAGCAGCTCGGACGAGGCTTCCTTCTGCCCGCGCTCCACCTCGGACAAGTAGCCGAGCGAAACACGTGCGAGGGTGGACACCTCGCGCAGCGTGCGTCCCTGCCGCACCCGCAATCGCCTCAGCACGTCGCCGAGCAGCTGACGCAGCAGAATCATCTGTCGCTCCCTCCCCGGCGCGGATGTCTTCACCACGCCCCGCGCGATCGGTTCGTGCCGCACATTGGACTTCTTCGCTTCGTACATACTCCTCGCCGTCATCACTGGGCGCGGCCGGCCAGGGACCGCCGCTCGTGGCGCGTCGCTAGACTCATCAGGCCCGCCTGCCGGGCGCTCGGTGCTTGCAGTTGGCTCACGGACCTCACTCACAGCTCCACCGTACCCGTATCCACCGACACAGCGTCAGACCGTGCGTCGGATGTTCGCTGGGGACGTAACACAGTAATCACCCGGAATGTTCCCCTATGTTCGCCTTCAGCACACCTGCCAGGAGATCAACCGCCTCGTCCACCGTCTCTACCCTGATACGTTCGCGTGACCCTCGCAGGCTCAACGTCCGGGCCGAAATCTGCCCGCCCGGCCCGCAGACGGCCGCGTGGACGGTGCCGACGGGCCGTCCGTCCTGGGGCTCCGGCCCCGCCACCCCTGTCACCGCGAGCCCGTACGTGGCCCCGCACACCCGGGCGACCCCCGCCGCCATGGCCGCGGCCACATCGGGATGCACGGCGCCCTCGCGGCGCAGCAGCTCGCCGGGCACGCCCAGCAAATCCCGCTTGAGGTCGGTCGCGTAGGAGATCACCCCGCCTACGAACGCCTGGGAGGCCCCGGAGACGGACGTGATGCTCGCCCCGATGAGCCCGCCCGTCAGCGACTCGGCCACCGCGACCGTCGCGTCCTGGGCCACCAGCAACCGCAACGCTCCGGCGACGTCCGCCATCGATCGATCACTCCCCCCGCGCGCGCTTGGCGACCATGCGCAGCCGGATCGCCCTGGCGACATAGTCGACCCCCGTGCCGACCGTGACGGCCACCGCCGCGCCCATCACCACCCACCGGACGGGACCGGGCACGAACGGCAGCAGATAGAGCACGATGGCGGCGATCTGGAGCACGGTCTTGACCTTGCCACCGTAGCTGGCCGGGATGACGGCGTGCCGCAGCAGCACGAACCTGAGCGCCGTGATGCCCAGCTCTCTGCCGAGGATCACGACCGTGACCCACCACGGCAGCTCGCCCAGGATCGACAGGCACACCAGGGCCGCGCCGGTGAGCGCCTTGTCGGCGATCGGATCGGCGATCTTGCCGAAGTCGGTGACGAGGCCGTAGCGCCGGGCCAGCTCGCCGTCGAGGTGATCGGTGATCGAGGCCACCGCGAAGACCGCCAGCGCGGCGATCCGCCAGCCCGTGCCCGGCACGAACAGGCAGACGACAAAGAAGGGGACGAGCACCAACCGGAGGACCGTGAGGACGTTGGCGATGTTCCACGGGCTTACCACACGGCGCTCGTCCCTTTTCATGGACCGGCCTTGATGCGCGCGATCAGATCGACCCCCTCGGCGTCGACCACGACCGCGCGCACGATCTCTCCCCGGACCAGGCCGATGCCCTGCACCGTGACCGAGCCGTCGACCTCGGGGCCCTGGTGGGCGGCCCGGCCCTCGTAGCCGCCGTCACCCAGGTCGTCGTCGATCAGCACGTCGACCTCTGTGCCGATGCGCTCCTCCGCGCGTTGCGCGGTCAGCTCCTCGGCCAGCTCGGTGAGCGCTCGCACCCGCTCGTCGACGACCTCCTGAGGGAGCTTGCCCGGCAGCTCGGCCGCCTCGGTGCCGTCTTCGTCGGAATAGCCGAACACGCCGATGACGTCGAGCCTCGCGGCCTCGAGGAAGGCGACCAGCTCGCCGAACTCCTCCTCGGTCTCGCCGGGGAAGCCCACGATGAAGTTGGAGCGCACGCCCGCCTCAGGGGCGTGCTCGCGGATGCTCTCCAGCAGCCCGAGGAAACGCTGAGGGTCGCCGAAGCGGCGCATCCGGCGCAGGACGGAGCCGCTGGCGTGCTGGAAGGACAGATCGAAGTAGGCGGCGACGCCCTCGGTGCCGGTGATCACGTCGATCAGGCCGGGACGGAGCTCGGCCGGCTGCAGATAGCTGACCCGCACCCGCTCGACGCCCTCGACGGCCGCGAGCTCGGGCAGCAGCTTCTCCAGCGCCCGCAGGTCGCCCAGATCCTTGCCGTAGGACGTGGAGTTCTCGCTGACCAGGACGAGCTCGCGCACGCCCCGGTGGGCCAGCCAGTCGGCCTCGGCCAGCAGGTCCTCCGGCCTGCGCGAGACGTAGGAGCCGCGGAAGGCGGGGATGGCGCAGAACGTGCAGCGCCGGTCGCAGCCCGAGGCCAGCTTGAGCGAGGCGACCGGGCTCTCGTCGAGCCGCCTGCGCAGCACGCGCGGGCCGCTCGCGGGCGCCAGCCCTTCGGGCAGGTCGCCGTGGCCGGGGATGTTGGGCCTGGGCGCGCTGGCACGGTCCACCGGCGAGATGGGCAGCAGGGTGCGGCGGTCACGCGGTGTGTGCGGCTTGAGCGGCCGGCCGGCGACCACGTCGTCGAGGCGGCCGCCGATCTCGGCGTAGTCGTCGAAAGAGATCACCGCACTGGCCTCGGGCAGCGCGTCGGCCAGCTCGTTGCCGTAGCGCTCGGCCATGCAGCCCGCCGCCACCACCTTCGCGCCGGAGTCGGCGGCGGCCAGCAGCGTGTCGATGGAGTCTTTCTTGGCCGACTCGATGAAGCCACAAGTGTTGACGACGACGACGTCGGGGTCGTCGTCGCCCAGCTGCCAACCGGCAGCCTCGAGTCGCGCGGCCAGCTCCTCGGAGTCGACCTCGTTGCGCGCGCAGCCCAGAGTGATCAGTGATGCGGTTCGGCGGGATGACATGGTGAACACTACGGTATCGGGAGTTGGCCACCACCCGATGCACTGGCTCCCTCAGTGACCGCCGCGCGACTACCGCGCCTGCGTCTTCGGCGGGCCGAACGAACGCCGCACCGACTCCCCCGCCTCGCCGAGCGACGTCACCTTCTTGCCGTTGACCTGCACCGACACGGCTCCCGCGTCGGCGATCAGCACATTGACCTTGCCCTCGGCCCGCCAGGTCGACGTCTTTCCCGCTTTGAGCGTCCCCGCGAAGAGCTTGCGGCCCTCGGCGTCGCGCACGTTCACGTACGACGACCGATTCGCCTTGATCCGGAGCGTCACCATGCCCTTCTTGGCGGCCCTGGGGCGCGGCGTCTCGGTGATGGGCGTGTTGGGCGGGACGCTGGGCTTGGCCGACGCCGCGCGTACGTCCGCCGTGCGGACCTGGTCGCTGGCGCCCCCCAGCACCCGCATCATGCCGAACACCATCACGATCGCCAGCGCCACCCCCAGCGCCGCCGTCCAGTTGGGACCCCGCCGCTCGGGTACGTTGATCTTGCGGTCGGCCTGGAACACGGCCGAGGCGGCCACCGGCTCCGGTGCGCCGCCGTGCTGCTGGTCGAAAAGGTGCACGGTGGACTCGGGATCGAGCCCCACGGCGCGGGCCACGGCCCTGATGTGCCCTCTGGCGTAGAAGTCACCGCCGCATTGGCCGTAGTCATCCTGCTCCATGCGATGGATGATCGTCTCGCGAATATTGGTGGCCGCGCTGACCTGCGCGACCGTCAAACCGGCCGACTGCCTGGCCGCAGTCAGCACGGCCCCGATGCTCTGATCCTGCACAGCGAACGCCTCCCCATGGCGCCTGGACTAACCACCACGACGTTGCGTAGTGGTTCATATTCAACCAGTTATCGCTGGGCATGCACGCATTGGGGTCATTCGCCACGCAGGTCAGCTAGCAATCCCGGCAGATCATCCGGTTTCACCAGCACTTCGCGAGCCTTGGATCCTTCGCTGGGGCCGACCACGTTGCGGCTTTCGAGCAGGTCCATCAGCCGGCCGGCCTTGGCGAACCCGACGCGCAGTTTGCGCTGCAACATCGATGTCGAGCCGAACTGGGTGGTCACGATCAGCTCGGCCGCCTGGATCAGCAGGTCGAGGTCGTCGCCGATGTCCTCGTCGATCTCCCGCTTGACCGGCGCGGCGGCGACGTCGTCGCGGTATTCGGCCTGCATCTGCGCCTTGCAGTACGCGACGATCTCGGCGATCTCCTTCTCCGAGACGAACGCGTTCTGGATGCGGATCGGCTTGCTCGCGCCCATCGGCAGGAACAGCGCGTCACCCTGGCCGACCAGCTTGTCGGCGCCCGGCTGGTCGAGGATGACCCGCGAGTCGGTGAGGCTCGACACCGCGAACGCCAGCCTGGACGGCACGTTGGCCTTGATCAGGCCGGTGACCACGTCGACCGACGGCCGCTGGGTGGCGATCACCAGGTGGATGCCCGCCGCGCGGGCGAGCTGGGTGATGCGCACGATCGAGTCCTCGACGTCGCGCGGGGCCACCATCATGAGGTCGGCCAGCTCGTCCACGATCACCAGCAGGTACGGGTACGGCTGGTAGACCCGCTCACTGCCGGGCGGCGGCTGCAGTTTGCCCGCCCGCACGGCCTTGTTGAACTCGTCGACGTGCCGGAACCCCGACGCGGCCAGGTCGTCGTAGCGGCGGTCCATCTCGCCGACCACCCATTCGAGGGCTTCTGCGGCCTTCTTCGGGTTGGTGATGATCGGCGTGATCAGGTGGGGGATGCCCTCGTAGACGCTGAGCTCGACCCGTTTGGGGTCGACCAGCACCATGCGCACCTCGTCGGGCGTGGCCCGCATCAGGACGCTGGTGATCAGCCCGTTGACGCAGACCGACTTACCGGCGCCGGTCGCGCCCGCGATGAGCAGGTGGGGCATCTTGGCGAGGTTGGCGACGATGGTGCGGCCCTCGACGTCCTTGCCCAGGCCGACGATCATCGGATGGTGGTCGGCCTGCGCGACCTGGGAGCGCAGCACGTCGCCCAGCGCCACCAGGTCCTTGTCGGCGTTCGGGATCTCAACCCCGATCGCCGACTTGCCGGGGATGGGAGACAAAATCCGGACGTCTGCCGACTTGACGGCGTACGCGATGTTCTTGGTGAGCGCCGTGACCTTCTCCACCTTGACCGCGGGCCCCAGCTCGATCTCGTAGCGGGTCACGGTCGGTCCCCGGGTGAACCCGATGACCTGCGCGTCGATGCCGAACTGCTCCAGCACGCTGGTCAGCGCGTTGACCACGGTCGTGTTGGCCTTGGTCTGCGGCTTCGGCGGCGTGCCCGGCTTGAGGTACTGCAGGTCGGGCAGGCTGTACGGCCCCGCCTGCGGTGACAGCACGAGCTGCTCCACCTTGCGCGGCGCCGGCGTCGGCTCGGGAGGCTCGGGCTTGCGCTCCAGGTCGGGAGCGGGCGCCGCCTCCTCGTCCGTCAGACCCGGCACGATCTCCGGGGAGTGGTCGGTGTGCTTGTCCTTCTCGGCCAGCACGGGCGTGTCGTACGGCTTGACGAGGTCGCCGCCCTCGCCGTCCTCCGCCTTCTTCGACCTGGCCCGCTTCTTGGACGGCGCCTTCGGCGTGGAGCCCTTGGGCTCGGCCTCGGCGTGCCGTTCGAACAACAGATGCTTGAGCTCGGCCAGCCGCTCGGGAACCCGGTGGACGGGGGTGGCGGTGATCACCAGCACGCCGAATCCCGACAGGATCAGCAACAGCGGGATCGTGATCCACGGCGGCAGGATGCTCATCGGCGGCGCCGACACGATGAACCCGATCATCCCCCCGGCCTGCGACACCTTGTCCATGCCCTGGCCCTCGCCCGCCGGATAGGGGGTGCCGTTGGCCACGTGGATGACGCCGAGCACGCCGATCGACAGGGCGGTCCATCCGATCACCATGCGCCCGGTGTCGGCGTTCTGGTCAGGGTGGCGCAGGTAGCGCCAGGCCAGCAGGCCGAGCAGCAGCGGCAGCGCCCAGGCCAGCGACCCGAACACGCCGCGCGCGGTCGTGTTCACCACGCTGGAGACGGCGCCGTCGCTGTTGCGCCACGTCATGCTCGCGACCACGATGGCGGCCGCCAGCACCGCCAGCCCCACCCCGTCGCGCCGGTGCGCGGGGTCGAGCTCGCGGGCGTTCTTGCCCAGCGCGCGGGCTGTGCTGCCGACGCCGTTGGCGACCAGCATCCACAATCCGACGATCAGTTTGCCGATCATCGTGAAGACCCAGCTGATCGGGTCCTGGTGGGTCACGGAAGGCTTGCGGCCGGTGGCGGCTCCCTTGGCTCTGGACCGTCCCGGCGACGTGCCTCCGCGCTTCGCGGAGGTCGAGCGAGACGAGGTCGACCGCTTCGCCGGCCCCTTCGATGCGCTTTTCGGCGTACGGGTGGCCATGATGCCAAAGGTACGTCGGAGACACCGCGGAACGCGCGGAGGCTCGCCGGTGTCGTCGTATTCCGGCACCTTGGAGCCGGCGGAATCCCTCGCTCCCATGGGGATCATCGACAACCGGAGGTGGCGAGGCCGCCGGTCTGCCACTCTGAGAGTGACCAAGGTGCCACATCGAGTGATGTTCTAGGACGCATAGTGGACACGACCCGGGTGTCGAGCACGGCCTTCGAGGGCACACCGCATGCTCCGGCCCACGCGCGCAAGTTCGTCCGCCAGGTCCTCGGCGAGTGGCGACTGAGCCACCTCGCCGAGGACGCCGTGCTGCTGACCAGCGAGCTCGTCACCAACGCCGTCGTGCACGCGGGCACCGGGATCGAGCTGACCTGCCGCCTCGACGTGGACGACGGCCCGGCGAAGCTGGAGATCGAGGTCGACGACCATCTGCCCGCGCGGACGATCGACGAGTGCGGCGTCATGCCCGCCGTCACCCCCGGGTCCGAGGTACGGCCGTCGGGGCGTGGCCTCGCGCTCGCGGGCATGCTCGCCGACGCCTGGGGGGTCACCTACACGCGGACGGCCAAGCGGGTCTGGGTGCGGCTGGAGCTCGCGGACGGCGGCGACGGGCAGGAGGCCGTGGCGGGCCCGCCGGCCACGGCCTCCGTCGACACCCTGCACGTGGGCGTGGTGGTCTCCGACGACGACGGGCTCGTGCGGTCATGGAACTCCGAGGCGCAGCAGCTGCTCGGCTGGCCTCCTGAACAGGCGATCGGCCGCCCGCTGGCCGACCTGGTGGCCTGGCGGGGCCACGGCCCCTACGCGCTGTCGCTGACCGACACGCTCGGCCTGGGCCGCTGGCGCGGCGAGGCGCGCATGCGGCACGCCGACGGCAGACTGGTGCCCGTCTACGTCTCCCACCTGCGCACCAAGGGGCGCGCCCGGGAGCACAGGTCGATCTGGATGGTGGTCGCCGGCGACCACCGCTACGTGCTGACGCCGCCGCCCGCGCCGCGCAGGGAGGCGGGCCGGCGCATCAAGGACCTGCTCGACCAGGACATGCCGTTGCCGGAGCTGCTCGACACGATCGCCAGGATCGTGCAGATGTCCAGCGGCGGCGACGCCGCGTACGTGCTGCTCCCCGCGGAAGGCGGCAACCGGTTCGGCGTGGCGGCGGGCGCGGGCGCGACGGCGGGGCTGGTGGGGATGCTGGCCACCGGCGTGTTCGGCGCGGAGCGCAAGACGCCCACGGTGATCGAGGACCTGCTGGCCGGTGACGTCGAGCTGGCCGAGCAGCTGCGCGCCCGTTCGCTGGCGTGCGCGCCGCTGCTCCTCGCGGGCGAGGTGACGGGTTACCTCGCGGTGACGGCGGAGCAGCCCGGCCGCTTCGACCAGGAGCTCACGGTGAGCCTGCAGCACATTGCCGACCAGGTGGCGGTGCAGGTGCAGCGCGAGCGGCTGGCCGAGCAGGACCGGGCGCACCGGGGCCGGCTGTCGTTCCTGGCCGAGGCGGGCGAGCTGCTGGCCGGCGTGCACGACGAGGAGCTGATCGCGGCGCTGACCGCGCAGCTCGTCGTGCCCAAGATCGCGACGTGGGCGGCCGTCTACCTGACCGACCTCGCGGGCATGACCAGGCTCGCCCACGTCTGGCACAGTGAGGAACACCACAACGCCGACCTGCGCAAGTCGCTGCCCGCGGTCTCCCGCGCTGCGCTCGACGAAGTGAGCTGGCCGTCCGGCCCCGAGGCGGTGCTGTCGTTCCCACTGCTCACCCAGGGAAGGTCGCACGGCGCGCTGGTGATCGGCCGCACCGAGCCGACGCTGCCGCTGGAGGTGGCCGACCTGCTGGCCGACCTGTGCCGCCTGGTGGCGCTCAACCTGCACACCGCGATGCTCTACGCCCGGCAGGCGACCACGTCACGGGTGCTGCAGCGCAGCCTGCTGCCGATGCGCGTGGCGCCCATGCCCGGCCTGGAGTCCGCCGTCGTCTACGAGCCCGCCGAGGAGGGCGCGGACGTCGGCGGCGACTTCTACGACCTGTTCACGGTGGGCGACCACTGGTGTTTCGCGCTGGGCGACGTGTGCGGCAGCGGGCCTGAGGCGGCCGCGGTGACCGGGCTGGCCCGCCACGCCGTACGCCTGCTGGCCAAGGAGCACTACACGGTGGCCGACATCTTCGACCGGCTCAACCAGGCGCTGCTGGAGGATGACGACGACGAGGGCAGGTTCCTCAGCCTGCTGTGCGGCGAGCTGACCCCGCTACCGCAGGGCGGCGCCCTGTGCACGATCGCCTCGGCCGGGCATCCCCCGCCGCTGCTGCTGCGGGCGGACGGCCTGGTCGAGGCGGTGGCGACGCCGCAGTTGCTGCTGGGCATCGAGGCCGGCGCCAGGTTCTACGTCGAGACGTTCGAGCTCGCCCCCGACGACGTGCTCCTGTGCGTGACCGACGGCGTGACCGAGCGGCGGGACGGCACCCGGCTGCTGGACGACGGCAACGGGCTGGCGGCGCTGCTGGCGCAGTGCCGAGGGCTGAGCGCCCACGCGGTCGCCGAACGGGTGCGGCACACGGTCGAGACGTTCGCCCCCGAGCCGTCACAGGACGACGTGGCCCTGCTGGTGATCAAGGCCGCCGCCGCCCTGCGCCCGGTCAGATGAACCGGTAGGTGGTGGACGAGGTGCGGATCTCGCCCGGCCTGAGCACGGTGGAGGGGAACTGCGGCTGGTTGGGCGAGTCGGGGAAGTGCTGGGTCTCCAGGCACAACCCGGCGAACGGCCCGTACGGCGTCTCGACGCCGTCCAGCATGCTGCCGCTGTAGAACTGCACGCCGGGCTCGGTGGTGGTGACCTCCATGGTGAGCCCGCCCGCGCTCACCGTGATGTCCCCGTCGAGCACGAAGCAGTGGTCGTAGGCGCCGTCGCAACGCTTCCCCACGGCGTGCGGCTCGGTGAAGTCGAACGGCGTGCCCTTGACCGGCGCGAGCTCGCCCGTCGGGATCTTGCCCTCGTCGACCGGCAGGTAGTGTTCCGCCTCCATCCGGATGACGTGGTCGAGCACGTCGCCGCCGCCCTTGAGGTTGAAGTAGGAGTGGTTGGTCAGGTTGACCACGGTCGGCGCGTCGGTCTTGGCGGAGTAGTCGATCCGGAGGGCGTCCTCGGCCAGCGTGTACGTGACCGTGGTGGTCAGCGTGCCCGGATAGCCCTGGTCGCCGTCGGGGCTGGTCAGCGCGAGCATCACCGACGCGTCCGTGAGGCCGGCGATGGTCCACACCCTGTGGTCGAAGCCCTCGGTGCCGCCGTGCAGGCTGTGGGCGCCGTTGTTGATCGGCAGGTGGTATTCGACGCCGTCGAGGGTGAAGCGCCCGTTCGCGATGCGGTTGCCGTAGCGGCCGACGACGGCGCCGAAATAGCGGCTGCGGGTGAGGTAGTCCTCCAGCGTGTCCAGGCCGAGCACGACGTTCACCCCGGACACCTCCAGGGTGCGCACGATGGCGCCGTAGGTGAGCACCTCGGCGCGCAGGCGCCCCGATGACAACTCCACGCGTTCGACCTGCTCGCCTGACGGCAGCGTTCCGAAGTTCATGTTTGGGCCCTTCCCGTGGACTCGCGGACTATGAGGGCGGTGTCGAGGGTCACGGTCGCGCCCTCGCCCCCCGACTGGAGCAGCAGGTCGACGGCCATCCTCCCGGCGGCCGCCGCCGGCATGGCCACCGTGGTCAACTTGGGCCTGTTGAGCCGTCCGGGCAGGATGTCGTCGAACCCGATCACACTTATCTGGTCTGGTACCCCTATCTCCATCGCCGACAGTCCCTCGATGAGGCCAAGCGCGACGAGATCGTTGTAGGCGAGCACCGCGCTCGCGCCGCAGGCGGCCACGTCGGCCGCCACGGCCAGGCCGCCGGCCTCCTTCGGCTGGTTGGGGCCGAAGAAGACCAGGTCGAGGCCGGGCGTCTCGGCGGCCACGCCCTGCATCTCGTTGCTGGTCCACGAGCCGATCGGGCCGGACACGAGCGCGATCCTGCGGTGGCCGAGCCCGGTCAGGTGCTCAAGCGCGTGCCTGGCGCCCTGGGCGACGTTCATGAGCACGGCGGGCATGCCCTTGATGCGCCGGTTCACCACAACGAACGGCACGTCCTCCGCCAGGCGTTCGATCATCCGGTTCGACAGCCGGGGGCTGCACAGCAGGACACCGTCCACCTGCTTGGTGAACGTCCTGATCAGCTCCTCCTCGACCCGCGGGTCCTCGTCGGTGTCGGCCACGAAAACGTGGTAGTCGCGCCCTCTGGCCTGCGCCTGTGCGGCCTTGATGAGCGGCGGGAAGAACGGGTTGGCGATGTCGGCGACAATGAGGCCCATGTTGAACGTACGGCCGGTCGTCAGTGCCCTGGCCGCCCGGTTGGGCCGGTAGCCGAGGTCGTCGGCGGCGGCCAGCACGCGGGCCCGGGTGGCGGGGTTGACCAGGTGCGGCGCGGAGAAGGTGCGCGACACGGTGGACACGTGGACGCCGCAGGTGCGGGCCACGTCCTTGATCGTCGCCGCCATCGCCGTCCTCCCTTGCAAACGGTTGCCAGACTAAACCTTGACCTTCACGCCCTTGACCGTCAAGGTTCTTGCAACCGGTTGCTAGAGCGGTGCGGGGTTCACCAGATGCCGCCGAGTTCGTTGAGCGTGAACACGCCGCCGGCCCGGTGGTGCAGCGGCTCCGACAGGTCGGGCTCGCCCTGCTCCGCGATGAGCGCGGCGGCCTGGGCCTCGGAGTCGTCGCGGGAGACGTACCCGATGGCTTTGGCCTCCTCCAGCGACCACCAGCGGCGGGTGTTGTCCGAGACGCCCCAGACCACGTGGTAGCCGGGCGCGGTCAGCCCGGCCTCGACGAGGCGGGCGAGGTCGTCGGGCGAGATCCAGGTGGCCAGCCCCCGCGTGTCGGCCGACGCCTCGTTGCAGGTGCCGAGCCTGATCACGGTGACGTTCACGCCGAACCGGTCGTGGTAGAGGCTTCCCAGCGCCTCCATGACGACCTTGCTCACGCCGTAGTAGCTGTCGGGCCGGGGAAAGGCGTAGTCGGGCAGGTCGGCACCGCCGGGCGGCCTGGTGTGGAATCCCGCCGCGTGGTGGCTGCCCATGAGCACGAGGTGCTCGACACCCTCATGGCGTGCCGCCTCCATCAGCACGTGCATGCCCTCGATGTTGGCCCGTACGATGTCGGCCCAGGGCCGCTCCCTGCTCTGACCGCCCAGGTGGAGCACCGCGTCCACGTCCTTCATGGCCTCGGCCACGGCGGCCGGGTCGGCGAGGTCGGCCTCCACCCATTCCTCACCGGGGCCCGGCTCGACGGCATGCAAGTCAGAGAGGCGCAGGATGCGTCCCTCGCGGGCGAGTCGCGAGCGGAGCAACGTGCCGACTTTTCCCGCGGCCCCTGTCATCAGAATGCGCATGTTCCTTGGTGTACACGATTCTGGCCGAAATTCACATCCTTGAATATTGACCGTGAACAGGATCAGTGATTACGGTCACAGTCACATATCCATGTGCACGACTCATGTCCACGTATGTGAACGGGAGGCGGTCTGATGTCACGACGTCTGCTCGGGACCGCGATCATCGCGTCCCTGGCCGTTACGCTGACAGGCTGCGGTTCCGGGGGATCAAGTCCAGAAGACAACAACAGCTTGGAGATCTGGATCAGGCAGCCGGCTGATTCCGATGCTGCCAAGACCGCACAGAAGCTCGCCGACGCATTTACCAAGGCCAGCGGCACTCCATCGAAAGTCGTCGCGATATTCGACGACTTCGAGACCAAGCTCAACCAGCAGGCGGCGCAGAAGCAGCTTCCCGACATCGTCATCAACGACACCGCCCAGATCGGCGCCATGCAGTCGCAGGGCTGGCTCCAGGAAGTCGACAAAGCCTCCCTGGCCGGCAGCGACCAGGTGTCGGAGCTGGCGTGGAAAGCCGCCACGGCCAGTGACGGCAAGACCTACGCGGCTCCGTTCTCCGCCCAGGCGTTCGCCCTGTTCATCCGTAAGGACTGGCGGGAGAAGGTCGACATGGAACCGCCCGAGACATGGGAGGACCTGGCGACACTCGCCACCGCCTTCACCGAGAAGGACCCCGACGGCAACGGCAAGAAGGACACCAGCGGCTTCGTCATCCCCGCCGGCACCAAGCGCGGCTACGCCTCGTGGTACGCCTCCTCGCTGATCTACGCCAACGGCGGCGACTTCGTCAAGGCCAACGGCCCCGGCGCGTTCACCGCCACGATGAACGACCCCAAGACCGTCGAAGCCGTCCAGTACCTTCAGGACCAGTTCTGCACGACCAAGACGGTCAACCCCGGCGCGGTCAGCAACGACACGACCGTCACGCACGAGGTCTTCGAGAAGGGGCAGGGCGGCATCTACCTGACCGGCCCGTACGTGCTGTCCAGGTTCGTCAACGGCATCGGCACCGACAAGCTCGAGGTCGTCCCGGTGCCCAAGGGCCCCTCCGGCGGCCCCGGCACCCTCGGCGAGGGCGAGAACGTCTACCTCATGGCCGGCTCCGAGAACCAGGAGGCGCAGAAGAAGTTCGCCGAGTTCGCCATCTCCGCCGAAGGCCAGCGGATCGGCATGGACAAGGACAACAGCGGCCCCATCGTCCGGCTCCCCGTCAACACCCAGGTCGACATGGCCGGCGAGCGCCAGGACCCGCGGTGGAAGGTGTTCCAGGAGTCGTACGAGCACGCCGTCTACGCCCCGCCGGTGACCAACTGGGCACCGATCCGCCAGGACTCCGCCGACTCGATCAACGCCGTCTGGGCCGACTGCTCCGCCGACGTCCGGGCCAAGATGGAGGAGCTGAACACCAAGCTCACTCAGGAACTGCAGAGCCAGCAAGCGTCATGACGTCCACACTCACGCCGGCGCGGAGCTCGGCGGCGCCCCCTCACCGCCGCACCAGATCGGTGCGGTGGCGGGGGCCCGTCGTCGCGTGGTTGTTTCTGGCGCCCGCTCTGGTGCTCTTCCTGTACTTCAAGTTCATCCCGATGTTCGTGGGCCTGTGGAAGAGCCTGTTCAAGGTCCAGACGTTCCTCGGTGACGAATGGGTCGGCCTGCAGAACTACCAGACGATCATCTCGGACGACGAGTTCGCCTCGGCCATCTGGCACAGCGTCGTGCTGGCGCTCGGCACCACGGTCGGCTCCATCGTGCTGGGTCTCGGTCTCGCGCTGCTCATCGAGGGGCCGGCGCGATACCTGTGGTTCGTCAGGACGGCCGCCTTCCTGCCGGTCGTCACCACGATGGCGGCCGTGGCCGAGGTCTGGCGGATCATGTTCCACCCGGCCGACAGCGGCATGCTCAACATCATCATCGGCTGGGCGGGCATCGGCCCGCAGCCCTGGCTGGCCAGCGAGGACTCCTCGTTGTGGTCGATCATGATCATGAGCATCTGGCGCGGCACGCCGTACGACATGATGATCTTCCTGGCCGGGCTCGTCGGCGTTAACCGCACCCTCTACGAGGCGGCGGCCGTGGACGGGGCCACCACCTGGCGGCGGCTGCGGCACATCACGCTGCCGGCGCTGCGGCCTGTGTTCTGGATCCTGTTCACGCTGGCGGCCATCCGCGGGCTGCGGGTCTTCGTCGAGGTGTACGTGCTCACCAACGGCGGCCCGAACGGCTCCTCCGAGGTGCTCATGACCCTGATCTACAAGCTCGGCTTCCAGAAGAACGAGCTGGGCGTCGCCTCGGCGGGCGGGATCGTGTTGTTCGCCGCCACGTTGGCGCTCACGGTGGTCGTGCAGATGTTGCGCAGGAGGCAGACGACATGAGGTTCGACAGCGCTCTGGGCCTGGAGTCGCGCAAGGGTCCGCTGGCCATCGCCGGAAAGACCCTGATTTATGGCCTTATGGTGGTGGTTTTCACCGGGCCGCTGGTCGCGCTGCTCATGAGCTCGTTCAGCAAGACCCTCGACCCGACGTCCTTCTCCCTGTGGCCAGACGAGTTCACCCTGGACAACTTCGTCCAGGCCGGGGAGA
This sequence comes from Nonomuraea longispora, assembly GCF_004348345.1. Lineage (GTDB taxonomy): Bacteria > Actinomycetota > Actinomycetes > Streptosporangiales > Streptosporangiaceae > Nonomuraea > Nonomuraea longispora. The sequence goes on along the minus strand of NZ_SMJZ01000058.1, from coordinate 8,452 downwards.
AGAACGTCTATCTCTACCTGCTCAACTCGTTCGTGGTCGTGGGCTTCGGGCTGCTGCTGCAGATGCTGGTCAGCGTCTTCGCCGCCTACGCCCTGGCGCGCAAGAGGTTTCGCGGCATGACGTTCGTGATGCTGCTCATGCTCGCCACGATGATGCTCCCCGAGGAGATCATCGCGATTCCCCTCTCGCTCGTCCTGGCCGACATGCCGCTGCTGAACCTCAACCTCATCGGCACCTACGCGGGCATGATCCTGCCCGTCGGCGCCTGGGGCTTCTCCATTCTCGTGATGACGGAGTTCATGAAGGAGGTGCCGGTCGAACTGGAGGAGGCCGCGCGCATCGACGGTGCGGGCGAGCTGCGCATCTTCGCCACGATCATCGTGCCGCTGTGCCGCCCCGCGCTCGGCGTGATCGGCGTCTTCGGCTTCACCATGATCTGGGACCAGTATCTGCTGCCGCTGATCGTCGCACCGGCGTCCGACATGTGGACACTGCCCATCGCGCTGCGCTCGCTCCGCTCCGACGAGGAGGTGGGGATCGGCGTGCTGCTCGCCGCCTCGCTGCTGGCGCTGCTCCCCTCGATCATCGCGTTCCTGGCCTTCCAGCGGCAGTTCATGCGCGGCCTGACAAGCGGCGCGGTCAAGGGTTAGGCGTCCACGTATATGGACGGTATCCCATATCCTGGATGTCTTCAGCCGCCGAAGGATACGAGATGGGATGAGTATGGAGCCCCAGCTGGTCAAGTCCGCCGAGCGGACGGTACGCATCCTCGAAGCCCTGGCCGACTCGCACCACAGCATGACACTGTCGGAGCTCCAGCAGCGCACCGGATTTCCCCGAAGCAGCCTGCACGCTCTCATGCGGACCTTGGTCGAGCTCAACTGGGTGGAGACCGACACGGCCAGGTCGGCCTTCGGGATCGGGCCGCACGCGCTGCTGACCGGCACCGCGTACCTCGACAAGGACCCCGCGCTCCCCTTCGCGCAGGAGACGCTGGAGGACCTCCGGGACGAGATCGGGCAGACCGTGCACTTCGCCCGGCGAGACGGCGCGCACGTGCTCTACCTGGCGACCAGGGAGTCGCGCGACGCCGATCACGTGATCCCCCGGGTGGGGCGGCGGCTGCCAGCGCACGTCACGGCTCTCGGTCAGGTGCTGCTCGCCCAGCTCACCGACGACGAGGTCATGACGCTCGTGCCGGAGACGCTGGTCGGGCTGACCCCCCACACGATCACCGACATGACCAAACTGACCGGCGAGCTCGACCAGGTCCGCACGCGGGGCTGGTCGTACGAACGCGAGCAGGGCACACCCGGTGTGGCCTGCGTGGCCGTGGCGGTCGACTACCGCATCCCGGCCACCGACGCGATCAGCTGCTCCATGCCCGCCGAACTTGGGCCCGCCGACGTCGAGCGGATCACCGAAGCGGTGATCCGGCACACCCGCAAGCTGGCTGCCACTCTCCGCAGGGAGGGCATCCGCTAGAAAGGACTGTTGATGCGGCTAGATGGTGTTCTCTTCTTTCCCGTGACCCCCTTCGGCGCCGACGGCGGCCTCGCCGAACCCGCTCTGGCCGGGCACATCGCCGACGGGGTCGCGGCCGGGGCGGGAGGAGTGTTCACCGCGTGCGGCACCGGCGAGTTCAGCGCCCTCGACCTCGACGAGTACACCAGGGTCCTGGCCGTTTCCGTCCAGGCCGCCGACGGGCGCGCGCCCGTCTTCGGCGGCGCGGGCGGCCCGCTGCCCGCCGCCAAGGCCATCGCCAGGGCGGCAGCCGCCCAAGGCGCCGACGGACTGCTGCTCATGCCTCCCTACCTGGTCACCGGCCCCTCCAGCGGCCTCGTCCAGTACGTCCGCGAGGTCGCGGCGGCCGGCGGCCTGCCCATGATCATCTACCAGCGCGGCACCGCGCGCTTCACCCCCGAGGCCGTCGCCGAACTGGCCAAGGTGCCGAACGTGATCGGCTTCAAGGACGGCCTCGGCGACTTCGACCTCCTGCAGCGGATCATCCTGACCGTGCGGAACTCCACGGACCGGCCCTTCACGTTCTTCAACGGGCTTCCCACCGCCGAACTGACCGTGCCCGCCTATCGAGGGCTCGGGGTGAACCTGTACTCGAGCGCCGTGTTCGCCTTCGCGCCCGAGATCTCGCTCGCCTTCTACACGGCTGTGACGGGCGGGGACGAGGTGCTGGCGCAGCGGCTGCTCACCCACTTCTACCTGCCGCTGGTCGAACTGCGCGACCTCGTGCCCGGCTACGCGGTCTCGCTGGTCAAGGCAGGGGTGCGGATCCGAGGGCTGAAGGTCGGAGGCGTACGGCCGCCGCTGGTGGACCCCTCGCCCGAGCACATGCGGTCGCTGGAACGCCTCATCACCACCGGCCTGGAGATCGCCGGCGCCTGACCCCGTCCCCGGTCGAAAACCGGCGCCCGAGGTCGTGCGCGGGCGCCGCGCCGGCTCAGGGCGGACCCACCCCCTCACATGATGGGCTCGGGGCAGGCGTACTCCCTCCCCCACGTGAGGCGGTCCCATACGTGAGGCGGTCCCCCGACGGCGACCGGGCCCGCCCCACGTCCTCGTTCACCTTCCGATGCTCACACCTGCAGCCGCACACACCCGCGGCCGCCTGCCGACGCGCACCCCGGCAGCCGTCCTGCCGGCACTCACACCTGGAGTCGGCCGTCCACCCGGCGTGGGACGGACAGCGGGTTGGCGTCCTTGAGCTCGTCCGGAAGCAGGGCCTCGGGCCAGTCCTGGTACGCCGTGGGCGCCAGCCACCGGTCGATCGCCGTCGCGCCGACGGAGGTGAACGTCGAGGTCGACGAGGGCCACGGACCCCCGTGATGCATCGCCCAGCACACGGCCACCCCGGTCGGCCACCCGTTCCAGATGAGCCGGCCCGCCTTCTTGCCGAGCACCTCGGCGACGTCGCCCGCCTCGGAGGGGTCGGTGCTGTGCACGGTCGCGGTGAGCGACCCATCGAGCCGCTCGAGCACCGCCGGCAGATCGGAGATCTCCCGGTAGGTGACCACGATCGACGCCGGCCCGAAGCACTCCTCGGCGATGTGCGGGAGCTTCTCCGCGAAGGTGTCGAGATCGGTGGTGAACACCTTGGGCGTGACCGCCCAGTTGCCCTCACCGGGCTTGCCCTCGGCCAGCAGCCGCAGCTCGCCCAGCCGCCCGATCCCGCCGAGATAGCCGTCCCTGATGCGCTCGGCCAGCATGGAGCCGCCGCTGGTCCCCTCGACGGCCTCCACCAACGCCTGCCGCAGCTCGTCGTCGTCCGGTACGAACATGAGCCCGGGGTTCGTGCAGAACTGCCCGACGCCCAGCGTCACCGACCCGGCGAACCCCGTGGCCACGTCCTTGGCGGGCGCTGACGGCAGCACGACCACGGGGTTCACGCTTCCCAGCTCGCCGTAGAACGGGATCGGCACCTCCCGCTCGTCGATCAGCTTCTGGATCGCCTTGCCCCCGGCCACCGAGCCGGTGAACCCGACCGCGACCACCTCGGGGTGCTTGACCAGGTCGACGCCCGCCTGCATGCCCTGCACCAGCCCCAGCAGGTCGGGGTCAGGCAGCGCCTCACGGACGATCTTCGCGACCCTCTCGGAGGTGTTCGGGTGACCGGGGTGCGCCTTGACGACCACCGGGCAGCCGGCGGCCAGCGCGGACGCGGTGTCGCCCCCGGCCACCGAGAACGCGAACGGGAAGTTGCTGGCCGAGAAGACGGCGACGACGCCCCGAAGCGCGTGCTTCATCCGGCGTACGTCGGGCCTGGGCGGCGTCAGGGACCCGTCGGCGTGGTCGATGATGGCCTCCAGGTAGGCGCCGTCCCTGATCACCTGGGCGAACAGCCGGAACTGCCCGGCCGCGCGGGCCACCTCGCCGCGCAGCCGTACCTCTCCGAGTGCGGTTTCCTGGTCGGCGAGCTGCCACAGCTCGTCGACGTGCGCGGTGAGCGCGTCGGAGACAGCTTCGAGCCCGCGCGCCCGTTCCTCCGCGGAGGCCGCCCGCCAGGCGGCGCCGGCGGTGGCCGCGGCGGAAACGGCCACGTCGACCCCGGCGCTGTCGGTCTCGGGCAGTGCGGCACCCACGGTCTGGCCTGTCCTGGGGTCGTGTCCGTAGATCATCGAATGGCCCTTCGGAGTCTTGACACTTCTTCAGCCTGATTCTTACAGTTGCGGCAACTTGTCCACAAATCTGGCTATTGTTCACATATCTGGACGGCGGTCGTAATGATCATCAGGCAGATCCGCATAACACCTGTTGCCTTCCGCGATCCGCCCCTTCTGAACGCCGCCGGAGTCCACGAGCCGTGGGCCCTCCGTACCATTGTCGAGGTCGTCACCGATGAAGGTCTGACCGGGTTGGGTGAGACCTACGGCGACTCCGGCCACCTCGGCAAGATGCGCGAATGCGCGCAGGCCCTGATCGGCCTCGATGTGCACGACACCAACACGATGTACGCCCGGATCAGCGCGATCACCGGGCACACCGTCAGCGACCTGCACGGCCTGACCGGTGTCGCCACCAAGGAGAAGAGCGTCGACCGGATCTTCTCCCCCTTCGAGGTGGCGTGCCTGGACATCCGCGGCAAGGCCGCCGGAGTGCCGGTCGTGGATCTGCTCGGCGGCCGGGTCAGAGACGCCGTCCCCTACAGCGCGTACCTCTTCTACAAGTGGGCCGGCCACCCGGGCGAGGAACCGGACAGATTCGGCCCGGCACTGGACGAGGCGGGCGTCGTCGAGCAGGCCCGGCTGCTCATCAAGGAGTACGGCTTCGCGTCCATCAAGCTCAAAGGCGGCGTCTACCACCCGGACCAGGAGATCGCCGCCATCCACGCTCTGCACGAGGCGTTCCCCGGAGTGCCGCTCCGCCTGGACCCCAACGCCGCCTGGACGGTGGAGACCTCGATCCGCGTGGGCCGCGAACTCGAGGGCGCCCTCCAGTACCTCGAAGACCCCACTCCCGGCATTCCCGGCATGGCCGAGGTGGCCGCGGCCGTCCCCATGCCGCTCGCCACCAACATGTGCGTGGTCACCCCCGACCACCTCCCACCCGCCATCGCCTCCCGCGCCATCGGCGTGCTCCTGCTCGACCACCACTACTGGGGCGGCCTGGTCCGTTCCTCTCACATCGCCTCCCTCTGCGACACGTTCGGACTGGAACTGTCCATGCACTCCAACTCCCACCTCGGAATCAGCCTGGCCGCCATGACCCATCTGGCCGCCGCCACCCCGAACCTCACCTTCGCCTGCGACACCCACACCCCCTGGCAGAACGGCCAGGACGTGGTCACGCCCGGCGCCCTCCGCTTCACCGCCGGCGCCGTCCCCCTGCCCGCAGGCCCGGGCCTGGGCGTCGAACTCGACCGTGACGCGCTGGCACGCATGAGCGAGCAGTACGAGAAATGCGGGATCCGGGCCCGCGACGACACGACGTACATGCAGCGCTTCGAGCCCGCCTTCTCCGCGAGGAGGCCGCGATGGTGAACGTCGCCTACGTCTACCCATGGGACGTCGTCGGCGACCCGTCGGCCCCCGAACGCCTCGCCGGCCTGGGCGTCGAAGCGGTCGCGCTGGCGGCCGTCTACCACTCCACCAGGGCCGCCACGCCGTACCACCCCGCACACCGCGTCCTGGACGTGCCCTACCCCGCCTTCTACCTCCCGATGCGGCCATCATCGTGGTCCCGCCTCGTCCCCGCTTCCCCCACCTGGACTCCCGCGGACGCCTACCTCCAGGCCAGGGACGCCCTGAAGGCCGCCGGCCTGCACGTGTACGCCTGGACGGTGCTGACGCACAACTCACACCTGGGAACCGCCCACCCGGACCTGACCGTCCGCAACGCCTTCGGCGACCCCTACCCGTACGCCCTGTGTCCCGCGCACGAGGACGTCATCGAGTACTGCGAGCGCCTGGTCCAGGAGATCCTCACCGTCGGCGAACCCGACGGCCTGATCCTGGAAGCGTGCGGCCCGATGGGCTTCGGCCACCAGAGTGTCCACGAGAAGACCTCCGGGGCCGACTGGACCTCCACGGACACCGACCTGCTGTCCCTGTGCTTCTGCACCGCCTGCGCCGACCGCTACCCCCCGAACACCCGGGACCAGGTCCGCGCCGCCATCGACCGGGCCCTTCCTGCCACGACCACCGCACACACACCCGGGCAACGCCTGTCTCCCTCGAACGCACCAAACCCGGGCATCTCAATCAGCGCAGACACCACCAGCCGGACCGACCCACACAACACCAACCCAACCAACCCACACAGCACCATTCAGACCGACCCACCCGGCGCCAGCCCACAGCCCCGTGTCACCGTCACCATCGACGCCCCGCACGGAACCGCCGACGCCCGGCACGGAACCACCGACGAGGCTCTCGGCCGGCTGGCCGACGAGGTGCGCGCCGTCCGCGTCGAACTGTCCACCGCCCTGCGCGAACGCCTGATCGCCGTCGCGAGGAGCGCCGCCCCCGACATCCCCATCACCCTGCATGCCAACCCGGACCCCTGGGCCGCCGGAGCCTTCGCCCCCCTGCCCTCGGGCGAGCCGGGAGCGGACGTGCTGGTCGCCAACTGCTGGGGCGACCCCACCACGGACGCCGCCCGGCTCACTTGGCTCAAAGAGCTTTCCACTCCGGGTCAGCGCGTGGGCGCCTACGTCCTCGCCCTGCCACCCCGCCCAGCCGACGCGGAAACACTGGCCGACCAGCTCAGGACGTACGCCAAGGCAGGAGCGTCCGAGTTTCACCTCTACCACGCCGGCCTGGCCTCTCCGCAACGCTTGAAAGCCATGAGAGAAGCCTTGCGTCTCCATCGTTAGTCCCCTCGCTCGTGGGTGGCGTGTGTAGACATTGGGGAAGCCGTGTGCGCGCTGCGGTAGACGGTGTGCAGCGCCACGCGAACCCCATGCCACACTGCGATAGTCAATATGCAGACGCCACGCGAACCCTGTGGTAGCGGTGGCCAACAGGTCAAGGGCAGCGGGTGATGCCCTGTGACGAGCGGTGGATCAAATGATCAGCTCGCTCACGTCCTCTGCCCTACCCAGGACGTCACAGCGTTCCGGCAGAGAGGGTTCGCGCCTGCGCCACAACCCCCTCCTGGGCCGCCACCAGCGTACGAGCCAGACCAGGGAGTGTCCGAGCCGACAGCCGCCCGGCGGCAGATAAGTTTCCCTCTATGACTGAACCTTTTCATCCCTGGTTTTAGGGCCTGCCGATCACAGCATGATCGCGGATCTCGCGTTCGCCTGCTGGCATAGAAAACCCCTGATAGACGGGTTGATCAACACAATCACGTCCGCCGAACCAGGGGCTTCACATGCTGTTTCACCGTGCCGCCGTCGAGAAGGGTTCAGTGACGACGCCGCCACCAAGCCACCGCCCGATGGTGCCACTACCAGCGTCGGGCGCTCACACAGTCAAGTGAGCGCCCGGCGAATCGCTAATCCCAGCGCAGCTGGTACGCCCCCTTGGGCGTAGAATTCAATGCGCAGTAGTAGTCCCTGAAGGGAAATGCAACTTGGAAGACCCTCTTAACGGCCTCGCATTGCTTCAAGGTGGCGTAGTAACCCTGTACCCCACCAGCGCTAGCCGGAGCTGAGCTGACAAACAGTGTCATGAACGTTGCTGCTACCAGCGTAGCTGCCGCCAAGGTTCGTCTCACGAAACATCTCCTCCGAGGCCACGCAAATTTAGCTGCCACACCCTGCGCGGCGAATCCTTTATAGCGGGCAGTATTGATGTCCACGGCACCCGGCACCACGCTTATGGCCACCGGGGCTGAAGCATGTACCGCAGCTTAGAGGGCAGCGGTATAGGCGTGGTATGTCGCCGGTATGCGGGGTAGCCATCACTGAGGCTTTCCAACCTGATCGCGCAGGTCAGCAGAGGCGACGCCGGGACGGGTTGGCATGAGAAGAGGCTCCCGGTAGGACAGCAGTCGACCAAGTCCGGCCGGCCGACTCGTCTGGGCCTCACTTGCGATACCCGGCGCCACGAACGACCTGACCGCAGCACGCACCACCGGCCTGATCGACGCGGTGACCGCCGCAGGGGTGAAGACCTTCGCCGACAAGGGATATCAAGGCGCCGGCGGCAGCATCCGCACACCGTTCGAAGGCCATCGGCTGCGGCCGCCTCTGTCTCGCCATCAACGCTCGGTCAACCGCGCGCACGCTCGCATCTGCGCGTGCGGGGAATGCACCGTTGCCACCTTGAAGAGCTGGAAGGTCCTGACCGGTTGCGCTGCTGCCCGCACCGCGCCACCACGATCGTGCAGGCCATCCTCGTCTTGCAGTTCATCGAAGAAGGCCGCTACAGAGGATGAAAGTTCGGGGTGTCATGTCGATCTCGGGTCCGTGATCAGGCCGGTGTGTGCCAGGAAGGCGTCCAGGAGGTCGGGGCGGTACTGCATCTGCTTGAGCCGGCTGCGGATGACCGCG
>NZ_SMJZ01000057.1 GCF_004348345.1 Nonomuraea longispora | reverse complement strand
CCTGAACAACGGACGTCACCACCGCCCGTCACCGGACGCTGATCAGCTACCGTCACGCAAACATGATCAGCACTTTCACCACGTCATCGAGCTTCTTGTCCGAGACCTCGAAAGCACGCTCCATCTCGCCGCGGTCGTCCGTACGACGGCATCCAGGGGACCAGGCCGCGGAACCGGCTTGCCCACCAGACCGACCTGCCCGATCTCCTTCATCACGAACGCTTGCATCGTGCCCCCGAACGTCCCCCGTGTCCGACGTCGCCGAGAACGCCACGGACATGTCGAGCTCTACCCTCTCCATCCCACGGTTTAACGTGCGCCCATTCGTAGCGGCCGGCCTCGGGTGGCCGGCCGTCGACGTGCACGGATGCCCGATCCGCGTGATCGCTGACGTCCGGTTGATCGAGGGCCGTAGGGAGAACCTGACGGTCTCGGTGCCTCCCCCCGAACCCCCACGTCACAGCCGGTAGATCCGGCGGGCGTTGCCCGAGCCGATCATGTGGGCGACCCTGGCCGCGTCCGCGACGCTCCACTCCCCCGAACCGAGCCTGGCCCGCAGGGCCGCGCCCATCGCCCGCCGGTAGGACAGCGCGCCCAGGTAGCCGGTCTCGGCCACGGCGTGGCAGCCGGAGCCGAACACCTGCTTGTGGAACGGCGCCAGCTCCAGCAACTCCTCCACGACCCTCGCCGAGGCGGCGGCGGTGTGCGGGAGCGCGAGCCCGACGTCCACGTAGACGTGCGGGTAGAGGCCCGCCAGGTAGGCGGCCTGGCGGTGGAACGGGTAGCAGTGCAGCAGGACCACCGGCACGGACGCCGGCTGCAAGGCCCTGACCAGGGCGCTCAGCCTGGCCGGGTCGCTGCGGTGCAGGTCGGGCCCCGAGCCGCCGAAGCCGGTGTGGAACTGCACGGGCAGCCCCCGCTCCCTGGCCACGTCGATCGCGATCCACAGCAGGTGGCGCAGCAGGACGGGGTCGGTCAGCGGCTCCTTGGGCTCCGACAGGCGCCGGTTGACCGCCGCGATCACCGAGCCCCTGCTGGGCCGGGACGGGTCGAAGTCGAGGCCGTGGAGCGACCCGATGACCGTGGTGAACCCGACCGCCCTGGCGGCCCTGGCGGTCAGCTCCTCGCCGAGGTCGTCGAGGTAGTCGACGGAGATCTGCGCCGTCTCGGCCACGTCGCGCTCGACGGCCTCGATCCGTACGAGCTCGTCGGCCGCTGCGCCGCCGTGGCGGCCCATCTCGGGGGCCGAGAGCAGTTCGCCCTCCTCCCAGGCGCCGGCCGGTTCCGTGTCCACCAGGAAGGCCACCACGCCTGACGCCGCCAGGAACCGCCTGTTGACCTCGCCCGCGCCCAGCTCGGCGCGGCGGGCGAGGTAGACGGCGGGCGGCGCGTGCGGCTCAAGATCGAGCAGCGGCGCGCACCAGCGGCGCACCGCCGCGCCGAACGGCGTGTCGAAGTGGGTGGTGCCGGGAGGCGCCGGGCTGCCCCCCTCGTTGATGAGCAGCTCGAACTCGGCTCTCGTCAGGTCGTCTCGCCGCACCCCGTGACAGTGGTGGTCGACGAGCGGGGCGAGCAGCGCGTCGCGCACCGTGCCGGGCAGGTCTGCGGGGAGCATGCGGGAACTCTAGGGGAGCCCCGCACGCTCCCGCGGGCGTTTTACCTACGGCAGAGACGCAGCACGTTGGCGATGACCTTCGCGCCCGCGCCGGCCTCCTGCGTCAGGATCGACTCGGGGTGGAACTGCACGGCGAAACGCCGCCGCTCGGTGTCCTCAACGGCCATGACGTTGCCGTCGGGCGTGAGCGCGGTCGGGGTGAAACCGACGACGCCGGGCCGCTTGGCGTGCAGCGAGTGGTAGCGGGCCGCGGTGAACTCGGCGGGCAGCCCCTCCAGCAGCGCGCTGTCCCCGAGCCGGGCGACCCGGCCACGCTTGCCGTGCTCGGGGTAGTCGAGCAGTTCCAGCGTGCCGCCGGCGTGCTCGACCATGGCCTGCAGGCCGAGGCAGACGCCGAAGACCGGAAGGTCGCGGGCGTAGACCTGGTCGAGCAGCGCCGACATGCCGAAGTCGGTCGGCCAGCCGGGGCCGGGCGAGAGCACCACCAGGTCGGGGGCGATCTCGTCGAGCATGTGGGACGGGAAGCCGTGGCGCAGCGTCGTCACGGCGGCGCCCTCCTGGCGGAAATAGTCGGCCAGGGTGTTGACGAAGGAGTCCTCGTGGTCGACGAGCAGCACCTTCATGCCCTGGCCGGGCTGCTCCCTGCTCTCGGCGGCGGCCTCCGTGCCGGTCCTGCCGACCGCGGCCAGGGCGCCGAGCAGCGCGCTGGCCTTCAGCTCGGTCTCGCGCTCCTCGGCTTCGGGGTCGGAGTCGAACAGCAGCGTGGCGCCGGCCCGTACGGTGGCCACGCCGTTCTTGATCTGGGCGGTACGCAGGGTCAGGCCGGTGTTCATGGAGCCGTCGAAGCCGATGACGCCGATGGCGCCGCCGTACCACCGGCGGGTGGTGGCCTCGTGGTCCTCGATGAACTGCATGGCCCACGTCTTGGGGGCGCCGGTGACCGTGACGGCCCACATGTGGGTCAGGAAGGCGTCGAGCGCGTCGAACTCGCGGCGCAGCCGGCCCTCGATGTGGTCGACGGTGTGGATCAGGCGGGAGTAGAGCTCGATCTGGCGGCGGCCGATGACCTTGACCGTGCCGGGCAGGCAGATGCGCGACTTGTCGTTGCGGTCGACGTCGGTGCACATGGTCAGCTCCGACTCCTCCTTGACGCTGGACAGGAGGGTGCGGATGGCCTCGGCGTCCTCGACAGGGTTGCTGCCGCGGGCGATGGTGCCGGAGATGGGGCAGGTCTCGACGCGGTCGCCGTTCACCCTGACGTACATCTCGGGCGAGGCGCCGACGAGGTGCTCGCCCTCGCCGAGGCTGATGATGAACTCGTACGGGGCGGGGTTGCTGTGACGCAGACCGCGGTAGAAGGCGGACGGGTCGGAGCAGGGGGCGTGGAAGACCTGGCCGGGCACCACCTCGAACAGGTCGCCGCGCTTGAACTTCTCCTTGGCGGCGGCCACGACCTCGGCGTATGCGCCCTTCTCCGGGTCGGGCGGCACCTGGGAGGGGGCGACCTGGGGCGCGGTGTCGCCGGTCCTGTCGAGGCCGCGGGTGGTGGCTCCGTCCACGGTGAACTCGTAACGGAACTCGAGGCTGGTCTCGCGCTGCCGGTCGATCACGACGAGCCGGTCGGGCAGGTGCAGCACGAGGTCGCGCTGGTCGTCGGGGCGGACGAGCTGCTGCCGGATCGGCTCGAACTGGAAGGCCAGGTCGTAGCCGAAGGCGCCGTAGAGGCCGAGGTGGGGGTCGTCGCCCTTGAATGCGGCGATGACCTCGCGGATCGCGGTGAACACGGTGGGCCGGCGGCTGCGCCGTTCCTCCGGCAGGAGGTCCTCCGAGTCGGCCACGTGCACCTCGACGCGGTCGGACGTGGGCTCGGTGACGGGCTTGCCCGCGGCCAGCAGGCAGGAGGCCACGACGGGCAGCACGACCCTGCCGCGCTCGTTGAGCGCGATGGCCGCGATGTTGCGGCCCTTGGCGACCAGTTCGAGGCAGGGATCGACGTAGCCGAACGCCCAGCGGCTGTAACGGCCCGGATAGTCCATGCCCGAGGAGAAGGCGCCCCCGCGTCTGTCGCCGAGGGCCGTCACGATCTCCTCGAGCCGCGCCTCGTCCACTTCGCGCGTCTCGCGCTCGACGACGATGCCCCCCGCGGTGGTATATCCGCTCGTCTCCACTTGCTGCCCCTTATCACGTCAACATGATGAGCCCCGGGGGCGGACACGAGAAAGGCCGCCATCCGGGGCGGCCGTCTTCTGAGGAATGCGAAACACGCGCCGCCTAGAAGCGGCGCCACCACTGGAGCTGGGCGTGATTTCGCATGGGGACAGGTTAGCCGCCCGACCATGATCGCGCAACGCGACCCGCCAGGGTCACCACGGCGGGTCGGCGAGGTCACCGAGCGAGGAGGTCACCACGGCGCACCCGACTCATGAGCGGCGCGGGCCTGCCCGGCCACAGGGGGCAGGCGTTCGCCCTGCGGGCCGCGGCGCCGGCGACTCGCGTGCAGACCTCGGTCACAGGAGCCGGCCGCCCGGCGGTGCCTTGCCGGGCCCGACAGCAGGGCGCGGCGACGGCCCCTTCACCTGCGTGAAGACCCGGAACGGACCTGGCCGTTCATGTGGTTCCTGCCGCGATATTTCAGCTGACCAGACTACATTTCTTATCGCAAAGTAACATTTCAGGACAAGTATTGCTTTCCGGACAAGATCTCTTCACTCTTCTCCCCAGAGGCGTAAAGATCACCTCCCTTGTCCTAAGGAGAGCGCGTGCCCCACACCCCCCGCTGGCGTGCGATCCTCACCGGGATCATCACCGCCGTCGGCCTCCTCGTCCCCCAGGCGGCCGAGGCGGCGCCCGACCCGGGCAAGATCGACCCGGACAAGATCGACACTGTCGTCCAGGCGCAGCTGACGCAGAACGACAAAGCCACCTTCTGGGTCCGGATGAAGGGATCCGCCGATCTGAGCGGCGCCCGCCGGGCCAGGACCAAGGACGCCAAGGCCGAGCAGGTCTACAAGGCCAAGACCGAACGAGCGACCGCCTCCCAGGCGGGCTTACGCAGGTTATTGGACTCCCAGCGCGCCGAGTACACCCCGTACTGGATCGTCAACGCGGTGCGGGTCACCGCGGACGAGAAGCTGGCGGCGGAGATCGCCAAACTGCCCGAGGTCGACCGCATCGACCCGGCACGCACCGTCGCGATCCCCAAGCCGACGCCCGGCAAGGCCGAGGCCAGGGTGAACGCGGTCGAGTGGAACATCGACCGGGTCAACGCCCCTCGCGTCTGGAACGAGCTGGGCAACCGGGGCGAGGGCATCGTCATCGCCCACATCGACTCCGGCGCCCAGTTTGACCACCCCGAACTGGTCGCGAGCTACCGGGGTACGAACACGGATGGCTCGTACAGCCATGACTACAACTGGTTCGACCCGGCCGGCGTCTGCCCGTCGCCCGCACCGTGCGACAACAACGGCCACGGCACCCACACCATGGGGACCATGGTCGGCGCCAACGGCATCGGCGTCGCGCCGGGCGCCCGGTGGATCGCGGCCAAGGGCTGCGAGTCCAACTTCTGCAGCGACGCGTCACTGCTGGCCTCCGGCCAGTGGATGCTCGCGCCCACCGACATGAACGGTGAGAACCCGCGCCCCGACCTGGCGCCCGACATCGTCAACAACTCCTGGGGCGGCGACGGGTTCGACCCGTGGTACAAGCCGGTCGTCGAGGCGTGGATCGCGGCCGGCATCTTCCCGGCCTTCGCCAACGGCAACGAGGGGCCCGCCTGCACGACCTCCGGCTCCCCCGGCCAGTACGTGATGAGCTACAGCGCGGGCGGCTTCGACATCGACAACGCGCTGTACCGCAACTCCAGCAAGGGCGCCGGCGAGAACGGCGAGATCAAGCCGAACATCGCCGCACCCGCCGTCAACGTGCGCTCCTCGACGCCCGGCAACGGCTACGGCACCTCCACCGGCACGTCGATGGCCTCCCCGCACGTGGCGGCCACGGTGGCGCTGATCTGGTCGGCGGCCCCCGCCCTGGCCGGTGACGTGGAGGCCACCCGGCCGCTGCTGGACATCACCGCCGTGGACGTCGACGACACCACCTGCGGCGGCACGGCGGCCGACAACAACGTGTGGGGCGAGGGCAGGCTCGACACCTTCGCCGCCGTGCAGGCCGCGCCGGCCGAGGAGGTCGGCGGCCTCCAGGGCGCGGTCACCGCGGGCGGCGAGCCGGTGCCCGGGGTGACGGTCACGGTGACCGGACCGCTGACCAGGAGCGTGACCACCGGCGAGGACGGCGCGTACGCCATCCCCCGCCTGCTGCCCGGCGAGTACGAGCTCAGCGCCGGGAAGTTCGGCTACGACACGGCCACCGTCACCGTGACGATCACCGCCGGGGCGACGGCGACCGCGGACGTGACCATGACCGAGAAGGCGTCGGGCACGGTGTCAGGGACGGTCACCACGGCGGGCGAGCCGGAGGCCGGCGCGACGGTGGCGGCCACCGGCACGCCGGTGAGCGCGGTGACCGACGTGTCGGGCCGCTACAGCATGACGCTGCCGCACGGCGACCACGAGCTGGCCGTGACCCCCGCCTCCCGCTGCTCCAGCGGCGCGACGGCCGAGGTGACGGTGGCGGGAGACGTGGTCGAGGACGTCGAGCTCCCGCTGCGCGGCGACACCTTCGGCTACACCTGCGCGGTCGGCGCGCAGGAGTACGTGGCGGGCACCGAGAAGCTGGCGCTGACCGGTGACGACGAGGCCGAGCAGGTGACCCTGCCGTTCGCGGTGCCCTTCTACGGCACCGGCCACACCAAGGCCTGGATCGCCACGAACGGGTTCGCCACCTTCGCCGCCGACCGGGTGACCGCCGCCGGCAACGGCACCCTGCCGGCGTCGGGTACCCCGAACAACGCGGTCTACCCGTACTGGGACGACCTCAGGGTGGACGCGGAGGGCGGTGTCTACACGGCGGTGACGGGCACGGCGCCGAACCGTACGTTCGTCATCGAATGGCGCAACGTCACCTTCTACAACGACACGGCGCAGCGGTTGTCGTTCGCGGCGCTGCTGGGCGAGAACGGCTCTATCGGCTTCCGGTACAAGGACATCGACAGCGAGCGCGAGCAGGGCAACAGCGCCACCATCGGCGTGGAGAACGCGGCGGGCGACGACGCGCTGCTCTACTCCCACAACGAGGCGGTGCTGGCCGCAGGCCAGAGCGTGGCGCTCACGGCCGGCAGGCACGGCCTGGTCATGGGGGCGGTCACCGACGCCAACGACGGCGACCCGCTGGCCGGGGCGACGGTGAAGGTGGGCGAAGTGGCCACGTTCACCACCGGCGAGGACGGCCGGTTCTACGGCCAGGTGCTGGCGGGCGACTACGAGGTCGAGGTGTCCAAGGAGCACTACGGCACGTTCACGCAGCCCGTGACGGTCGCGCCCACGGTGGTGACGGCGATCGACACGGCGCTGGTCACGGGACGCGTGAGCGCGTCGGCGGCGGAGCTGACCGTCGTGCTGCCCTCCGACGCCACGCGCACCAGGACGCTGGAGCTGACGAACCTGGGCTCGCCCACGCCGTACACGGTGACGGGCGGCGAGTGGTTCACCGTGACGCCGTCGGAGGGCCGGCTGGCCACGGGCAAGTCGGTGAGGCTGGAGGTGACGGTGTCCAGCGACGGCGTCGCCGCCGGCGCCGTACGCGAGGGGACGCTGCTGGTGAAGTCGGCCAGCGGCCGCCAGCCGGCCATCGAGATCGCGGTGACGGTCGTGGTGCCCAAGCACCAGGTGGCCGTCGACGTGGGCGGTTCCAGGAACATGACCGACGACGCCGGTGACGTCTGGACGCCCGACAGGAAGTACGTCAGGGGCGGCCACGGCTACGTCGCCGACCACAGCCGCACGCGCAGCACGTCCAGGACCATCCGGGGCACCGGCGACCAGTCGCTGTTCAGGACGGCGAGGGAGGGCATGCTGGAGTACCGCTTCGACGGCGTGCCGGCGGGGACGTACACCGTCGAGCTGGACTTCGCCGAGCTCGGCAACATGAAGATGGGCCGGCGGGTCTTCGACGTGCTCGTCGAGGGGCAGCTCGCGATCCCGGCGCTCGACCTGGCCCTGGAGGCGGGCACGTACACGGCCGTGTCCAGGCAGTACACGGTGAAGGTCACCGACGGCCAGCTCAATGTGCGTTTCGCGACGCGGGAGGGTGCGACCCTCGTCAACGCCGTGCGCGTCTCGGAGCGCCCGGACAAGGAGTAGCGCCCGGGTGCCACATGCGCCCGCCCCGCCCCCGAGCCGCAGGGGCGGGGCGGGCGCTCCACCCCGAATACCGCCTCCGGGGCGGCTTCTGTTACTGGTAAGTGCATGAGACGTGTGCGGCTCCAGCGTGATGTTCCCGTGCCGATGCCGGACGGCGTGACGCTGCTGGCCGATCACTACGCCCCGGCCTCGGGCGGGCGGGCCCCGGTCATCCTGATGCGCTCGCCGTACGGCCGGCGCGGCTGGCTCGGCCTGGTCTACGGCCGTGGTTTCGCCCGGCAGGGCTTCCACGTCGTCATCCAGAGCTGCAGGGGCGGCTTCGGCTCCGGCGGCTCGCTCGACCCGCTCGGCGACGAGCACGACGACGGGCTGGCCACCGTGGCGTGGCTGCGCGAACAGCCGTGGTACGGCGGCTCGTTCGCCACGTTCGGCCCCTCCTATCTCGGCTACACGCAGTGGGCGATCGCCCCCTACGCCGGGCCGGAGCTGAAGGCCATGGCCCTGCAGATCACCGCCTCGCAGTTCCGCGACGCCGCGTACGTGGGCGGCGCGTTCGCGCTGGAGTCGGCGCTGAGCTGGACGACGCTCACCGACGGCCTGTCTCGGCGCTTCGGCGGCGCCTCGGTGCTGACCGCGCCCCGGCTCACCCGCAGGGCGGTCCTGTCGGGCCGGCCGGTGGCCGAGCTGGACGTGGTCTCGGCCGGCCGGCCGCTCCGCTTCTACCAGGACCTGATCACGCACCACGCGGACCCCCACGTCCCCTACTGGGACAAACGCGACTTCTCCCCCAAGGTAGGAGAGGTGGACGCGGCGGTGACGATGCTGGGCGGCTGGTACGACGTCTTCCTCCCCTGGCAGCTCAAGGACTACGCGGCCCTGCGGGCGGCGGGACGGCGGCCCTACCTGACGATCGGGCCGTGGTACCACATCGACGCCCGGCACGGACGTCCCACGCTGATCGAGGCGACGGCCTGGTTCCGCGCGCACCTGCTCGGCGACTTCTCACGGCTGCGCCCCGACCCGGTGCGGATCTACGTGACGGGGGCCGGGGAGTGGCGCGACCACTCCGACTGGCCGGTGCCCGGGATGCGGGAGCAGCGCTGGCACCTGCAGCACGGGTTCGGCCTCGGGGCCGAGGGCCCGCGCGAGGCCGGACCCGACCGTTTCCGCTACCACCCCGGCCACCCCACGCCGGTGATCGGCGGGCCCGTGCTGCTCGGCGACTCCAGGCCCCGCGACCAGCGGCGGCTGGAGCAGCGCCGCGACGTGCTGGTCTACAGCTCCCCCGCGCTCGGGCAGGCCGTCGAGACGATCGGCCCGGTCCGCGCGGAGCTGTTCGTCCGGTCGAGCACCCCGTACGTGGACGTCGTCGTGCGGGTGTGCGACGTGCACCCGGACGGGCGCTCGGTCAACGTGTGCGAGGGCGTGCGCCGCCTCAGCCCGGGAGACGGGACCGGCGGCGAGGACGACGGGGACGGCGTGCGCCGGGTGGAGGTGGACCTGTGGCCGATGGCGCACCGGTTCGGGCGCGAGCACCGGATCAGGGTGCACGTGGCGGCCGGAGCGTACCCGACGATCGCCCGCAACCCCGGCACGGGCGACCCGCTCGCGTCGGACGGCGCGATGGTGCCCGCCGACATCGAGGTGTTCCACACCCCCGACCGTCCCTCCGCCGTGGTGTTGCCGCTGTGCGCGCCTCGCGGTTGATGTCACTGGTCCTGCTCCTGCAGGGCCGGGGCGGGATGACGGCGGCCGAGCTGGCCGCCGAGCTGGAGGTCTCCGAGCGGACCGTGCACCGCGACGTGCTCGCGCTGTCGGAGGCGGGCGTGCCCGTCTACGCCGACCGCGGGCGGGGCGGCGGCTACCGGCTGCTCGACGGCTACCGTACGCGGCTGACCGGGCTGGACAGGGCGGAGGCCGAGGCGCTGTTCCTGTCGGGAGTGCCGGGGGCGCTGCGGGAGATGGGGCTGGCGGACGTCGCGGCCACGGCCCGGCTGAAGGCCGCCGCCGCGCTCTCGCCCGCCCTGCGCGACGCTCCCGAGGTCGCGGCGCAGCGTTTCCACCTGGACGCGCCCGGCTGGTTCGCCGGCGGCGACCCGCCCCCGGCGGCGCTCGGGCCGCTGGCCAGGGCCGTGTGGAACGACCGCCGCGTCCGGGCCGTCTACAAGGGCACCGCCCGCACGCTGGAGCCGTACGGGCTGGTGCTGAAGGCGGGCGCCTGGTACCTGGCCGCCCGGCGCGCGGACCGGTTCCTCATCTTCCGGGTGCACCGGTTCGGCGAGGTCACGGAGCTGGCCGAGCCCTTCGACCGCGACCCGGGCTTCGACCTGGCCGGCTTCTGGGCCGGCCGGTCGGCGGAGTTCAGCCGCTCGCTGCTCAGGGACGTGGTCACGCTGCGGCTGACCGAGCGCGGGCTGCGGATGTTGCGGCACGTCGCCGACCCGGCCGCGGTCGACGACGCGCTCGCCTCACTCCAGGACGACGGCACCGTACGGCTGGCGGTGGAGTCGACGCGCGTGGCGTACTCGCAGGTGCTGCGGTTCGGGCCGGAGGCGGAGGTGCTCGGCCCCCCCGAGCTGCGCGCGATGCTCGCCGACGCCGCCGCCCGCATGGCGCGGCTCTATGGCCGCTGAGCGTCAGCGGTAGGCCTCCCAGCCGGCGTCGCCGCCCTTGTCGAGGACCTCGGCCATGTAGCGCCACACCTGGGGGCGGCTGCCGTCCACGTCGGTGACGCCGTACGCGTCGGCCAGGTCGCCGCTCTCCACCGACCGGCCCGACCAGCGCGCCTGGTCCGGGTCCTGGGCGAGCGCGGCCACGCCCCTGCCGATGTAGGCGGGCGTCTCGGAGACCATCCAGGCGCGCTGGTGCTCGCTCTGCATCGTCGCCTCCCGCCAGGTGTCCTCGGTGACGCCGTAGTGCTCGAGCATCGCCTCCGAGCGCAGGAAACCCGGTGTGACCACCACGGCCGTGCCGCCGTGCGGGCGCAGCTCCGTGGACCAGGCGAACGCCAGCCGGTTCACCGACCACTTGGCCAGGTCGTAGTAGACGTTCTCCCGGTAGTGGGTCTCGTTGTAGGCCCGGGTGCCGTCGGTGACCTCCACCACCAGCCCGCCCTCGTTGGCGACGAGCAGCGGGAACAGGTGCCTGGCGCTGATGAGGTGGGTGTCGATGGCCAGCCTGAGCAGGCGCAGTCCCTTGTCCAGGTCGTGCTTCCAGACGGGCGTGTCCCACTCCCACAGGTGGTCGGCGCCCCACACGTCGTTGACCAGCACGTCGAGCCGGCCGTGGTCGCGTTCGACCCGCCCGGCCAGCTCCGCCACCTGCTCCGGCCGCAGGAAGTCCGTCCTGACCGGGATACCCGTGCCGCCGGCCGCGGTCACCAGTTCGGCCGTCTCCTCGATGGTCTCCGGGCGGTCCATCTCCGAGCGCTCGGAGCGGGTGCTCCTGGCGGCGCAGTACACCGTCGCCCCGATCGCGCCCAACTCGACCGCTATGCCTCGTCCCGTTCCGCGGGTCGCGCCCGCCACTACGACAATCATGCGACCGATCGTCGCGGGAAAAGAGGACACCTGATGTCATGTTTGTTCGGCGAACCGTTCGGCGCACACGATTGACCACTCGACGACCGGCTCTGACGGCGGTCCGGCACCTGTCACTAGGGTCGGTACGGGCGACGTGACGCTGCCGGGCCCGGCGTCTCAGATGCCGAGAACCCTCCGCATATTTAGGCCAAACCGTAACATTCGGGACGTTGGGTTACATAACCCCGCGAAGTTACTCTCCCTCTGCTGACTAACCGTCAGGAGCCTGTCACCAAGCGGCTCTGATCCATTCATCGGAGGGTCGATGACCAACGGGGAACCCGGGCAGCCACGCACCGACCGCAGCCCATGGAACTGGCTGCTCGTCGTGCCGATCGCGCTGCCGTTGATGACGTTCCTGTTCAACGCCGACGAGCCCCGTCTGCTGGGCTTCCCGCTCTTCTACTGGCTCCAGCTCGCCTTCATCGTGGTGGGCGTCACGTGCACGACGATCGTCTACAGGATGACCAGATGAGCGGGCACGTGACCGAGCTGGTCGTCTTCACGCTCCTGTTCGTCCTCGTCAGCGGCATGGGGTTCGTCGCCTCGCGCTGGCGGCGGCCCGACGACCTGGCCAGCCTCAAGGAATGGGGCCTCGGCGGGCGCAGCTTCGGCTCGTGGATCACCTGGTTCCTCGTCGGCGGCGACCTCTACACCGCCTACACGTTCGTGGCGGTGCCCGCCCTGGTGTTCAGCGCCGGCGCCCTGGGCTTCTACGCGCTGCCGTACACGGTGGTCGTCTACCCGCTGGTGTTCCTGGTGCTGGCACGGATGTGGTCGGTCTCGCACGTGCACGGGTTCGTCACGCCCGCCGACTTCGTACGGGCCAGGTTCGGCTCGCCGACGCTGGCGCTGGCCGTCGCGATCACCGGTCTCGTGGCCACGATGCCGTACATCGCGCTGCAGCTCGTGGGCATCGAAGCGGTACTCAAGGCCATGGGCATCACCGGGCACCTGCCGATCGTCATCGCGTTCGCGATCCTGGCGGCGTACACGTACCAGTCGGGGCTGCGCGCGCCCGCGCTGATCGCGTTCGTCAAGGACGCGCTGATCTACATCGTGATCCTGGCGGCGGTCATCTACATCCCGGCACAGCTGGGCGGCTGGGACTCCATCTTCGACGCGGCCAAGGCCAAGTTCGACGCCACGCCCGCGCAGGGTGACGGCTACCTCCTCAACGCCGGCAACCAGCTCCAGTACGTGACGCTCGCGTTCGGCTCGGCGCTGGCGCTGTTCCTCTACCCCCACAGCCTCACCGGCGTGCTCGCCTCCAAGAACCGCAACGTCATCAAGCGCAACATGTCGGCCCTGCCGGCCTACAGCTTCGTGCTCGGCCTGATCGCGCTGCTCGGGTTCATGGCGATCGCGGCGGGCACCAAGCCGGTCGTGGGCGAGAACGGCAAGGCCGACGCCAACACCATCGTGCCGGTGCTGTTCGACCAGATGTTTCCCGACTGGTTCGCGGGCGTCGCGTACGCCGCCGTCGGCATCGGCGCCCTCGTCCCCGCGGCGATCATGTCGATCGCGGCGGCGAACCTGTTCACCCGCAACATCTACCGCGAATACCTCAACAAGGACGCCACCGACTCCCAGGAGGCCAAGGTCTCCAAGATCGTGTCGCTGGTGGTCAAGGTGGGCGCGGTGTTGTGCATCCTGCTGCTCGACCCGCAGTTCTCCATCGACCTGCAGCTCATCGGCGGCGTGATCATCCTCCAGACGCTGCCGTCGGTGGCGCTGGGGCTCTACACCCGCTGGTTCCACAGGAGCGGTCTGATCGCGGGCTGGGCGGCCGGCCTGGCGTCGGGCATGTGGATGCTCTACCTGATCCCCAACCCGGCCAGCGGCAAGCAGCACTTCGGCGGCTCGGCGTTCGGGCTGTCGAACCTGGGCTTCGACACCAGGATGACGGTCTACGCCGGGTTCCTGGCGCTGATCGTCAACCTCGCCGTGGCGGCGCTGGGCACGCTGCTGTTCCGTGCCGCGAAGGTGGCCGACGGCGACGACGCGACCGCGCGCGACGACTACTTCGCCGACGAGGGCGAACCGAAGGTCAAGGACCTGGACCTGACCGGCTCCCACTGACGCGAGCGCGTGCCGGCCCGTCGCCTCCCACGGGCGGGCCGGCACGGGTCCAGGCCACCCGTCCAGCGTAGTTTCGGCCGGCTCACCGCGGAGGTGCCCGGGATGCGGCCCGGCGCTGGGGCCTTTATCCGAGAAGATATGGGACCTTTATTCGGGTCCGATCATGTAGAGGCTACTCTGCGGCCATGACCACACAGTCTCCGCTCGCGCCCGCCCCTGTGCTCGGGCCCCGTCTCGTCAGGGCCGAGGTCATCGTCGTGCTGTCGGTCTCGCTCGGCGCCAGCGCTCTGGTGGCGATCGTCCGGCTGATCGGGGCGCTCACGGCGCCGAAGGAGCTCAAGGGTCAGCAGGCCGTGCTCGTCGGGTCGATGGCGCCGGATCGGCCCTGGCTGGACCTGGCGTTGCAGCTGGTTCAGATCGCGATCGCGGTGGCGCCGGTCGGGCTGGTGGCGTACCTGCTGGTGCGGTCGGGCGAGTCGCTGCGCACGATCGGCGCCGACTTCCGCAGGCCCGGCGGCGACCTGTGGCGCGGGGCGGCGCTGGCGGCCGTCATCGGCGGCTCGGGGCTGGCGTTCTACCTCGCGGTGTGGGCGTCGGGGGTGAACCTGACCGTCGTGCCCGGCGCGCTGCCCGAGGTGTGGTGGCAGGTCCCGGTGCTGCTGCTCGCCGCCGCGCAGAACGGCGTGCTGGAGGAGGTGCTGGTCGCCGGCTACCTGCTGCACCGGCTGGGGCAGGCCGGCTGGACGCCGTGGAAGGCCGTCGCGGTCTCGTCGGTGCTGCGGGGGTCGTACCACCTGTATCAGGGGTTCGGGGGGTTCGTCGGGAACGTGGTGATGGGCGTGGTGTTCGGGCGGCTCTACCAGCGGTGGGGGCGGGCGATGCCGCTGATCGTGGCGCACACGCTGATCGACGCCGTCGCCTTCGTCGGGTACGCCTTCCTGCGCGGCAAGGTGAGCTGGCTGCCCTGACCTCTGCTTCCTCTGTTGACGGGGCGGCCGTCCGGCGTCGGGATCCTTGCATGAGCTTCGCCGTGCCCGACCGCGTCCGCCCTGTCCGCGACGCCGTCCACGCGTTCATGACCGAGCGGGTGGAGCCGGCCGAGCCGGTGCTGCACGCGGGCGGTCCGCCGGCCGCGCGGACGCTGGACGAGCTGCGCGCACGCACGTCCCGCGCCTGAGCGGCGCCGGTCAGGCGCCTTCCACGGCGTGCGGAGCTCGGGCACCGGAGAGCGCGGCGGCGATCACGTCCACCAGCCCCTCGACCACCTGTGTACGGTCCACCTCCGGATGCTCCAGCCACCAGTCGCCGGTCGTCTGCACCATGCCGACGAAAGCGTGCCCGAGCACCTGCGCCCGCACCGGGTCGGCCACCACACCCTCGGCGGCCAGCACACCGCCCAGTTCCTCCCCCAGGCCGCGCACCAGGGAGGTCATGCGGGAGCGGAGCGCGGTGTCCTCGGCCCCGGCCCGGTCGAACAGGAACCGGTAGAGGTTGAAGTTGGCGGAGACCAGGTCGAGGTAGACGCTGATGGCGGCTCTCGCCCGGCCGCGCGGGTCGATGCCGGGAGCGGCGAGCCAGGGCCGCAGCCGGCCGATGACCGTGCGCACGTGGCGGTCGGCCAGTGCCTGGTAGAGACCGCTCTTGTCGCCGAAGTGGCGGTAGAGGATGGGTTTGGTGACGCCCGCCTCGGCGGCGATGGCCGCCATCGACACCTCGGGGCCTTCCCTCGTGATGACCCGGTCGGCCGCGTCGAGCAGCGTCCTGCGCCGATCCGGATCACGCCCGCTCACCCTCCCAGCTTAGATCGCACCCGTACGGGCAGCAGCGCCGAGAGCACCAGCAGCGCCCCGATGAGCAGGTAGAGGCCGGTCGTCCCGGCCAGCGTGCCGGGTGGCTCGCCCGGCTGCGCCCACGGCACACCGTCCGGCCGCGCCCACGGCAGCCCGCCCGAGCCGGCCCAGGGCAGCCGGCCGGCGGCGCCGAGCGCGGCGTCCAGGTCGAGCGCGAACAGCAGGCCCGCCGACGCCAGTGGCACACCGCAGCACAGCGCCGCCGGCGGCCAGGCGGTCAGCACGGTGACGATGGCGGCCACCGCGCCTAGGCAGGCCAGGCCGTACGGCGCTGGGCCGAAGGTGGCGACGCCCGCGCGCAGGGCCCTGGCGGCCGCCTCGGTCAGGTAGTAGACGGGGATGAGCGCGGTCAGTCCGGCCACGGCTCCCATCGCCAGCCGGGTCCCGTGGTTCACGTGCTGCCCCGCCCTCCCGCCGTTTCCCGCCCCTGTGATCGCCGCTGTACCCGCCGGAAACCCTATCGGGCCAGCTCAGCGGCGTGCGGCGATTCGTGGAAGTGCCGGCCGCCGGGTGGCCCGCATGGCCGGCACGGGGCACGGGCGTCGGTCCTGCCGGGCCCTGTGGCGGTGGACCGGCTCAGGCGAAGCTCAGCGCCGGGTAGCCGAGCAGCATCACCGCGCCGAAGCCGAGCTTCAGCAGCGCGTCGATGACGCCGAACACCGGCAGCGGGGCGGCCTTGAGCCGCAGCCCGGCGGCCGCGTTGGCCAGGGTGAGCAGGCCGAGCAGGGTGATCAGCGGCCCGTGGGCCAGGCCCATCGGAACGAAGTGCACGCCCACCACGAACAGGATCCACAGCAGGACCGTGCGGTCGTCGGCACCCTTGGTCCTGGTCAGCACGAGGTAGATCAGCCCGGCTTCGAGCATGAACGACCCGACGAGCCCGGCGATGTGGGCGAACGACGGCGGGCCGAGGCTGGGCAGCAGCGCGCTCAGGCCGCTGCCGACGAACCCGGCGGCGAAGCCGCCGATCAGGAACTGCAGCCAGTACGTACGGAAGATCCAGCTCAGCAGGAATCCGGCGCCCACGCCGATCAGGAACAACCCGCCACCTCGGATCAGCGGATAGGGGTGATCCACCACCGCGGACAAAACCATATAGACGTGCGACATACCGACTTCTTTCGCGAAAGGGGAAGCCACCCTAGCGGATCGTCGATCGCCACATCGCGAGCATTTTGCCCCGGCGCAGGAAGCGCCGGAGCGGGGTGCGCCAGGTGTCCGTACCGGCCGCTGGTCGGGACGAGGACGCCTCACGCGGGGGCGGGACGACGTTCCCTGGTCCGACGCCTCATCCGCGAGTTAGTTTCGGGGCATGCGCAACTCAGGCACGGGCCCCGGCCCCATCACCCCCGACGGATCCCCTGTCGACTTCTACAGCGCGCTCAGGCCCTACGGCGAGCCGGCGATCGTCGCGCAGGTCACCCCGCCCGGCGGCACCGTCCTGGAGTTGGGCGCGGGCGTCGGCCGCGTCACGCATCCACTCGTCGAGCAGGGCTTCGAGGTGGTGGCCGTCGACGAGTCCGCCGAGATGCTGGCCCGCGTGCGCGGCGCGCGCACGGTGCTCGGCCAGGTGCAGGACCTGTGCCTCGACCGGCGCTTCGACACGGTCATGCTGGCCTCCCAGATGGTGAACACCGTGGACGACGCGCTCAGGCGCGGCTTCCTGGCCACGTGTGCGCGCCACGTCAAGCCCGGTGGCGCGGTGCTCCTGCAGTGGATGCCGGCCGAAGCGCACGACCGGTGGCACGTGGGCCAGGGACGCCAGGACGGCGACGTCACGATCACCTTGACGGCCGTCGAGGAGGTGTCCCCCGGCATCTTCCACGCGACCATGAGCTACACCTACGGCGGGGACAAGGTGTGGAGCAGTCGTTCTCGTCCAGGCGCCTCACCGACGAGGAGCTGTCGGCTGAGCTGGCCGCCGAGGGCCTGGCGTTCGACCGTTTCCTGACCCGCGACCGTACCTGGGTCAGGGCCTCTCTCCCGGATTGACCCGGGCAGGCGCCTTTACGGCGTAGATCGACGCGAGTGCCCGTGCCGGATCGCCGGGCGGCGGTGGGCCCGCGGGAAGCCGGGCTCCTTTACAGTGTAGATCTCATAATGAGTTGAATCCCGCCGATTTACTGGAAAATGCTGGGATCGTTGATACAGTCGCGCCATGAGTGACCGGCTGGACGATCTCGAGCGGCGGATCGACGAGCTGCGGGCGGGCGTACGCACGGCGATGCGCGCCAGGGACGGCGCGCACGCCCGCGTCCTGCGGGCCGAGCTGCGCAGCGCCGAACGCGCCTGGGACGCCCTGGTGAGCGGCGAGCAGCCCGCCAAGGAGGAGCCACCGCGCCTGGTCACCGTGCGCGAGCAGGTGCACCAGGGGCTGCGGCTGCTGGGGGCGGCCGCCCAGCCGCGGCTGATCGTGGCCGTCAGCACCGCGTTCTTCGGCGGCACGATCAGCAGCAGCCGGCTCACCAGCCTGCGCAGGGACGAGGAGCGCTCGTTCAGGTCGTTGCCGTTCGGGCGGCCGTACTATCTGTGCGCCGCGCTCACCGACCGCCTCTCCCCCGCCCGCGGCCTGCTCACGCTCAGCACGTGGCCGCTGGAGCGGCGCGTGGTCGGCCCGCTCAGCCCCCGCGTCGACTTCCTGACCTGCGCCATCGCGGTGGCGGAGCAGAAGACGCACGACGAGCGCGCGGACCGGTTACTTCTCAGGATGGCGAGGAACATCCCCGGCGCCACCGACGGCACGCTAAGCCCGCCCGACCCCGGGCGGGTGGCCGAGGCAGCGCGCGCGGAGCTGCGCGTCCACGCCGATCGCGACACGCGGGATCGCGCTGAGCTGGCCGAACGCGCCGCGGCGCAGCTCGGTGACACCGCCAGGCTGTTCGGCGCCGCTACGCTGAGCACGATCAAGAAGGAGAACGCCACGTGAGCGGCTTGAAGCGCGAGGGCGACCACGCGCACCGGCTGGAGGCGTTGCGGGGCACCACTCCGCAGCAGCCGCACGACGCCCGCGCCATCGCGGCCCTGGCCGCGAACCCCGGCTGCGCCCGCCGCGCCCTCATGGACGGCGCCGGCGTCGACAAGGACGCAGCCGCCCGCCACCTGGGGTTTCCCGCGCCGTTCGGGCAGTCGCCGTTCGCGATCACACGCGGCAACGTGTTCGAGGCGCTGGTCAAGGCCGACGGGTGCGCGGAACTGCTGCGGATGTTGCGCGAGCTGCTCGGCCTGACCGTCGCCGAGGTCGCCTACCACGACGTGGAGAACGTCGGCGCCCACCTGCGCCACGCCCACACCAGGACGTTGATCGACCGGGCCGCCCGCGACGGGCACGACGCGGGCACCCTGTACGACCACCCGCTGCTCAGCCTGGAGATCGCCGGTCACACCGCCTACCTGGAGCCGGACGTGGTGGCCTTCCAGCTCGGCGGCCGCTTTCACATCGTGGAGATCAAGTCGTTCGCGGTGATCGACGGCCAGGCCGACCCGTCGGCGGTGGCGGCGGCCGCCCGCCAGGCCGCCGTCTACGTGCTGGCGTTGCGCACGCTGCTGGAGGAGCTGGGCCACGACCCGCTCAAGGTCTCGCACGACGTGGTGCTGGTCTGCCCGGAGAACTTCGCCAACCGTCCCGTCGCCTCGCTGGTCGACGTGCGCAGGCAGCTCGCCGTGCTGCGCCGCCAGCTCACCAGGATGACGAGCCTCGACCGGCTGCTCGAAGAGCTGCCCGAGGATCTGACGTTCGACCTGCGGCCGGACGAGGACGGACGGCCCACCCGGCCGGTCGCCGAGCTGGGCGACGCACTGCGCAGGACGACCGCCCGCTACGCCCCCGATTGCCTGTCCACGTGTGACATGTGCTTCTTCTGCCGCGACGAGGCCCGCCAGGAAGGCGCCTCCGACCTGCTCGGCCGGCAGGTACGCGACGAGCTGGGCGGGGTCGCCTCCGTCACCGAGGCGCTGGGCCTGGCCGACGGCACCCGCGACCCGGCCGAGGGCCAGGAGGAGATCGCGCGGCTGCTCCGCAACGCCGAACGCCTGCGCGGGGAGTGCCTGGCGTGAGCCCGTACGGGAGCCCCACGTGAGCCTGCTGACCTCGCTCGCCCGGCTGCGGGCCCTCGACGAGGGCATCGCGCAGCCCATCGCGACCGTCAGGCACTGCCATCTGGCGGCCCGGCCGATGGTGTTCGTCCCGCTCAAGCTGTCGGGTGAGGCGGCCGCGCCGCTGGCGGCGATGCTCGGCACCGACCGTGACCGGCCACGCCTGCTGGTGGTGACGCAGCCGCGCAACCGCGACCTGCGCTTCGCCTGGGCGGCGGAGCTGGCGGGGGTGTTGCTGCCGTACGTCGAGGGGTTCCTGCACCGGACGGAGACGGTGGAGCGCAGGAACGCCGACCCGTACGAGCGGGCGGTCGACGCGCCGCAGATCGTCGTCCCCAACCAGGCGGGCGTGGGCTTCGTGCGGCTGCTCGGCCGTTCGATGCGCTTCCGCCGGGCCGACGGGCCCTGGCCGGTGCCGGAGTCGGTGCCGCTGCTGGGGCGGTGGCTGACCTATTTCGGGGAGCGGGCCGCCTACCCCGGCTCGTCGCTGATGCCGGCCATGACGGAGGAGCTGGGCCGCCACTGGGCCAGCGGGCAGAGCGGCCTGGAGGACGCCAACCTGGCGGCGCTGCTCGCCTGGATCACCACCGGTCCGAGCGACGACGCCGAGGACCCGCTGATCTGGCCGCCGGCCGGGCCGGCGACGGACCCGGGGTTCGACGCGGAGGTGCTGGCGCCGGCGATGGAAAGCGGCTCGCCCGAGCGGGTCACCGAGGCGCTGCGCACCCAGTTGGAGCCGACGTGGGGGCTCATGTGGCAGGCGATCGACCTGCTCGCCGGGCTGGAGGCGGGCGCCGGGGTGGCGTCACGGTGGGAGCAGGACCGCGGCTCGTTCAGCGGCATGGCCGCGCACATCGCCGAGGGCGCGCCGCCGCAGCCCCGGCGCGACGGCGCGGTCGCCGCCGCGGCCAAGCTGGCCCGCATGGAGCGCGCCCAGGCCGCCTACGACGTGCAGCGCGCCTATGATGACCCGCTCGTGATGGCCGAATACCGGCTGACCGGGGAGGCGTTCGCGGGCGAGGTGGTCGACACCGACCCGGGCAACACCGAGGGCGAGGGCCGCTCGCGCAAGCTCCGGCCGATCGTGGTCATCAAGACCGACGATCCCGTACGCCTCGCGCCCGGCGCGTCCCTCGGCACCCCGCAGCGCCGCGGGCAGGGCGCGGAGCTGGTGTCGGCCGGAGACGGCCTGGTCACGGTGAAGATCACCAAGGGCATGGGCCGTGGCAGGACCGCCGCGCCCGGCGCCGTGCCGGAGATCGGCGAGCGCGTCTGTTACACCTCGCTGACGGACGAATTCCAGGGCTCCCCCGCGCTGCCGGACGCCGAGGCCACCCCGTGGACGCACGGAGGGCCGCCGCAGGAGTACGTGCCCGACGACGAGGACGCCCAGGAGGAGTGGTCGTGACCGGCAGCCCGGAGCAGGTCATCAGGAACGTCCTCGCCGACCTGCCCCGCCACCGGGGCGTGGTGGTCGACTCGCCGCCGGGCGCGGGCAAGTCCACGCTGGTCGTACGGGCCGCCGCGCACATCGCCGCCACCGGCGAGCCCCTGATGATCGTCGCTCAGACGAACGAGCAGGTCGACGACCTGGTGACGCGGATCTGCGCCGGCCATCCCCGTCTGACGGTGGGCAGATTGTCGGCCGGCGGCTACGTGCCGCCGCTGCGGCTGCTGGAGCTGCCCGGCGTCCGGGTGGGCACGAGGGTGCAGGATCTGGGCGATCCCGACATCGTCATCGCCACGGCGGACAAATGGGCGTGGATCGGCGGCCGGGTGTGGCCGTGGGCGATCGTGGACGAGGCGTACCAGATGCGCTCTGACAAGCTGCTGCGCATCGCCGGGCTGTTCGAGCGGGCGCTGTTCGTGGGCGATCCCGGGCAGCTCGACCCGTTCTCGATCGTCGACGGTGACCGCTGGTCGGGATTGTCGTGGGATCCGCTGCAGAGCGCGGTGTCGGTGCTGTTGCGGCACAACCCCGACCTGCCGGTGCACCGGCTGCCGGTGTCGTGGCGGCTGCCCGCGTCGGCCGCGCCGGTGGTCTCGCGGGCGTTCTACCCGTTCACCGGGTTCCGGTCGGGCACGTCGGAAGGGGATAGGCGGCTGGAGCTGGCCACCGGCGGCATGGGCACGCCGCACGACCGGGCGCTGGAGGAGGCGGCCAGGTCGGGGTGGGCGCTGCTGGAGCTGCCCAACCGGCACACGGTGCGTACCGACGGCGAGGCCGTGCAGGCGGTGGCGCTGCTGGCCGGGCGGCTGCTGCAGAGGGGCGCGGTGGCGAGCTCGGAGCAGGGTGAGCGGCCGGTGACGGCGGACCGCGTCGCGGTCGGCGCTGCGCACCGCGACCAGGTGGCCGCCATCCGAGCGGCGGGCGTGCCGCCGGAGATCACCGTGGACACCGCCAACCGGCTGCAGGGCCGCGAGTACGACGTGACGATCGTGCTGCACCCACTGTCGGGGCGCCGGGACGCGACGGCCTTCCACCTGGAGTCGGGCCGGTTGTGCGTGCTCGCCTCACGGCACCGCCACGCGTGCGTGGTCGTGGCCAGGGCGGGCATCGCCGATCTCCTCGACGCGCACCCGTCGGCGGAGCCGGTGCAGTTGGGGGTGCCGGTGAAGTTCCCCGACGGGTGGGAGGCGAACCAGTCGGTGCTGGACCATCTGTCCCGCCACCGCGTCTGACGTCCCGGCAGGTGTGTGGCGCCGTGTGTGCCCACGGAACTCCGGCAACACCGCGAGCGTAGCCACATAGCCGCAGTCCTGGTCGGGCACGAACTGGTCGCTCCCGATCACCACCCCCGCCGCCCACCCGTCGATCCTGGCGAGCGCGAGGTGGTTCCGGTGCACCCCGAGGTGAACGGTCTCGCCGCCGTGGCCGCGCTCGGCGGCCAGCTCGCGGGCCCGTCCGAGGACGGCCGGCCAGAGCTCCTCCGCCAGGCCCTCGACGCCGGGACGGATGATCATGTCGACGTCCACCAGGTCGCTGTCGCCGTTGCTGCACGCCCAGGCGCAGGCGAGCAGCCTGCCGTCGGCGTCCTGCGCCAGCCAGCCGTCCTTGTCGCGGTCGAAGCCGGGCTCGACGAGCTCGTCGGCGACGTCCTCAGGCGTCATGTCCGGCCGCCCCGATCACCGCGGTCTCGTAGGCGGAGATGAGTTCGTACATGGCCGCGGCGTCTTCCACGCGTGGACGGCGGAGGCTGTGCAGGGGGCAATTGTCCGCGAACCGCCTCCCCGGCGCCTCTCCTTTTCGCCGTCCACGCTCCCAGGTACCGTGGCACCTGCGTTCAGGAGGAGCGGCTGGTCACGTGGCCGCCGGGGCGACGGGCTCCTCGTCGGAGGCGGCGGCCTGCGCAGGAGCGGCGCCGCGCAGCGGGATCTCCTGGATGAAGGCCGCCAGCACCGGCACGGCCACGGCGAACGCGATGGCCCACCAGAAGACGCCGGAGATCGAGGCCGCCAGCGACTCCAGCAGCCCGGTGCGGACCTGGGCGGGCATCGCGGCGACCGCGCCGGGGTCCATCCTGGCGCCGGTCCTCGCCATGCGCTCGGCCGCCTGCGGTCCGAACCTGCCGGTCAGCTCGGACAGGAAGGCGCTGTTGAAGAGCGCACCGAACAGCGAGACGCCGAAGGAACCGCCGATCGACCGGAAGAACGTGGCCGTGCTGCTGGAGACGCCGAGGTCCTTCTGCTCGACGCTGTTCTGGGCGATGAGCATCGTGGTCTGCATGAGGAACCCCATGCCGAGGCCGAGCACCGCGATGTAGACGCCGGTCAGCCAGGCCGGCGTGGTGACGTCCATGGTGGACAGCAGCCACATGCCCACGGCCATGCCGACGCCGCCGATCACGGGGTAGACCTTGTACTTGCCCGTGGCGGTGATGGCCTTGCCCACGAACAGCGACACCACCATGGAGGCGCCCATCATCGGCAGCAGCAGCAGTCCGGAGTTGGTGGCGGTGGCGCCCTGCACCATCTGCTGGAAGAGCGGCAGGAAGTTGATCGCGCCGAACATGGCGAAGCCCAGCAGGAAGCCGATGGCCGAGATCAGGGTGAAGTTGCGAACGCGGAAGAGCTGCAGCGGCATGATGGGCTCGACCGCCCGCCGCTCGACCAGGACGAACGCGGCCAGCGTGACCACGGCGAGCGCGGCCAGGGCGAGGATCTGCCAGGAGCCCCACGCGTACTCGTTGCCGCCCCAGGTGGTGATGAGCACCATCGCGGTGATGCTGACCGACAGCAGGATCGCGCCCGCCCAGTCGATACGCACCTGCGTCTTCTCCACCTTGGGCAGATGCAGCCTGAGCACCAGCAGGACCAGCGCGACCGCGCCGATCGGCAGGTTCACGTAGAAGGCCCAGCGCCAGTCGAGATGGTCGGTGATGAAGCCGCCGACCAGCGGGCCCGCGATCATGGCCAGCGACATGACGCCGGCCATGATGCCCTGGTACTGGCCGCGCTCGCGGGGCGGCACGAGGTCGCCGATGATCGCCATGACGTTCACGATCAGGCCGCCGGCCCCCAGGCCCTGGATCGCGCGGAACGCGATCAGCTCGGCCATGCCGTCGTCCGGCCCGCCGAGCATCTCGGAACCGGCCATGCCGCAGAGCACCGAACCGATCATGAAGATGACGATCGAGACGATGAAGATGGTCTTGCGGCCGTACAGGTCACCGATCTTGCCCCATATCGGCGTCGACACG
Source organism: Nonomuraea longispora (assembly GCF_004348345.1). GTDB lineage: Bacteria > Actinomycetota > Actinomycetes > Streptosporangiales > Streptosporangiaceae > Nonomuraea > Nonomuraea longispora. The sequence continues at coordinate 20,756 of NZ_SMJZ01000057.1, read as the reverse complement.
GTGGTGCCCAGCACGTACGCCGTGACCACCCAGGACAGGTGGGCCAGCCCGCCCAGCTCCCCCACGATGCGCGGCATGGCCGTGCCCACGATCATGTTGTCGAGCATCGCCAGCATCATCGCCAGCATCAGCCCGGGCAGGACGACCATGACCTCGCGGCGTCGTCCGACTGCCTCCGCCACCTGTTACCCCCTGCGTGCCACTCCTTACTTGCCGACCGGCAAGCGTAGAATAAGCTAGATACTTACTTGTCGGCCGTCAAGTCGAAATAGGTGCGAAGTGCGGGAAGACACGCGAACCCGGATCCAGGAGATCGCGCTCAGGCTCTTCACCGAGCAGGGTTACGAGGCGACCTCCCTCCGGGAGATCGCCGAGGAGCTCGGGGTGACGAAGGCCGCGCTCTACTACCACTTCAAGACCAAGGACGACATCGTGGCGAGCCTGGTCGATCTCCGGCTGGCCGACATCGAGGAGCTGCTCGCGTGGGCGCGCAGCCGGCCCAAGACCCCGGAGATGCGCCGGGAGCTGGTCGAGCGTTACGCCGACTACCTGCGGCGCACCCGGCACCTCGGCGTGGCGAGGTTCCTTGAGCGCAACCAGACGGCGCTGCGCGACCATCCGACGCTCATCAAGATCCGTGAGCGGATGATGGAGCTGACGCACGAGATGAGCGGGCCCGAGGCGACGCCCGTCGAGCGCATCAGCCACTCATTGGCGCTGTTCGGCCTGCACGCGGGCAAGTGGCTGGCCCTGGAGGGCGAACTGTCGGAGGAAGAGATCCACAAGGCCACGATCGAGGTGGCCATGCGGCTCATCGAGCCCTGATCACCCGGACTTATAACGCCTAAAGGGACGATTGGTGCGCACGATCAGGGGCAGTGGGATGACACGCATCGACAAGGGAGGAGGCGCGGTGGAGACCACGATAGCGCTTCGGTTGCCCCGCGATGCGGCGAGCGTCCCGCTGATCAGAGAGATGCTGGACGGCACGCTGCGCTCGCTCGGCGTCGATCCGCAGGTCAGTGACGACATCGAGCTCATGCTCACCGAGGCGTGCTCCAACGTGATCAAACACGCGGCGCCCAGCGACGACTACCGCGTCCACGCCGTCGTCGACGACGAGCGGTGTGTCATCCAGGTGGTCGACCACGGTGGCGGCTTCGACCCGCGCAAGATCGTCGACCACGGCCCCGGCGCCGAGCACGGACGCGGGCTGCAGATCATGCGGGCACTCGCCGACGACATCCGCTTCGCCAGCAAGGGCCAGGACGGCGCCATGGTGTGCCTGGAGAAGCGCCTGCGCTACGCGCCGGGCGCGGCCGGCTCGCACCTCATGACCACCTAGATCTTGCTGTGCCGCTCCGCCGGCCTGCGGTCGCGCAGGCGTACGCGGTGCGGATGACCGCGTTCGGCAGGGCGGGCGCCGAGGCGGAACCGGCGGCGCACCCGGGGCGTGCCCCCGCTCAGCTCGGCCCGCCGCCGCGCCGGCACGGCGCTGCCGCTCAGCTTCAGCTCCAGTCCCGCGCCCCCGCGGCCCAGCCGTCTGCGCATCCCGCGCCAGTTCAGCATCACGGCGGCCATCGTCACGAAGGTGACCATGGCGATCACCGCGACGAGCAGCACGGCCATGACGATGAGGAGGACGACGACCGTCAGGGAGCCGATCGCGCCGAGCACTTCCACCATTCGGCAGAAGATGCCCGCCTACCAGCGGTTCACGCCAGATCTTCGGATAGAACGCTCTTACCCGGCCCGCTTCACTCGCCCTCTTGCCCGGTCTCTTCGCCCGCCAGGGCGTGCGCCTGGTCGAGGCGGCCGGGCAGGAGGTCGAGGCGGCGCAGAATGACGCCCTCGCGCAGCGCCCACGGGCACACGTCGAGCCGATCCACCTCGAACAGGTCCATGGCCGCGTCGGCGACCAGCGCGCCCGCCGCCAGTTGCGCCGCCCGGCCCTCGGACACGCCGGACAGCCGGGCCCGCTCGGCGGCCTCCATCGTGGTGAGCTTGGCCGCCCAGTCGGCCATGTCCTCGCGCGACAACGAGCGCGCGACGTAGGGGCCCTCGCTGGAGGGCGCCGCGCCGGCGATCCTGGCCAGCTGCTTGAAGGTCTTGGAGGTGGCCACCGCGCGGTCGGCCGTGCCGTATCGCACGACGTCGCCGACGGTGCGGGCGATCTCGGCGCGTACGTGCTTGCGCAGCTTGCGCACCTCGTCGGCGGAGGGCGGGTCGCCGGTGAACCAGTCGCGCGTCAGCCGCCCGGCGCCCAGCGGCAGCGACACGGCCACGTCGGGCTCCTCGTCGACGCCGGCGGCGATCTCCAGCGAACCGCCCCCTATGTCGAAGGCCAGCAGCCGCCCCGACGACCACCCGAACCACCGCCGCACGGCGAGGAACGTCAGCCTGGCCTCGTCGCGCCCGGACAGCACGGTGATGTCCACGCCGCAGCGCCGGTCGATCCCGGCGAGCACCTCCTCGCCGTTGGCGGCCTCGCGCACGGCGGAGGTGGCGAAGGCCACGAGGTCCTCGACCCCCTTGTCCTCGGCGATGGCGACGGCCTCCTCCACGAAGGCGCCCAGCCGCTCGATGCCCTCGCCGGCCAGCCGGTTGTCGTCGCCGAGATGCTCGGACAGGCGCAGCTCGACCTTGTGGGAGTAGGCGGGCATGGGCCGGGCGCCGCGGTGGGCGTCGACGACCAGTAAGTGGACCGTGTTCGAGCCGATGTCCAGCACGCCGAGTCGCATGGCGAAACGCTACCGTCCTGCGGCTTCGGCGACGACACGCGGCCCGGCGCTGACGCGCGTGGACGAGGGCGGGCGGCCGGTGCCGGACGGTCCCCGGGAGCGGAACCGCCCTGTCATGACAGGCGTCGTGGCAGGCGTCGTGGCAGGCGTCGTGGCAGGCGTCGTGGCAGGCACGCTCAGGCACTACCCTTCGTTGGTGTCACCACACGTTGGGGGGATCTGTGAACGCTTGCTGCGGTCCGAGCAGAAACGCCACCTCAGGGCCCGTTCAGGAGGCCGTGAAGATCACCGGGCGGCGGACGGTGCCGCGCGGCATGGTTCGTATCCCGGGCGGGACGTTCCTGATGGGCGGCGACGACCCCGACGGGCGGCCCGAGGACGGCGAGGGGCCGGTGCGCGAGGTGCGGCTCGACCCGTTCCTGATCGATCCGGTGTGCGTCACCAACGCGCAGTTCGCCACCTTCGTCAAGGAGACCGGCTACGTCACCGAGACCGAGCGGATCGGCTGGTCGTTCGTGTTCCACCAGTTCGCCACGGGTGGGGTGATGGACGCCTCCGTGCCGGGCGCGCCCTGGTGGGCGGGGGTCGAGGGGGCCACGTGGCGCTCGCCCGAGGGTCCCGGATCCACGATCGGCGACCGGCAGAACCACCCGGTGGTGCACGTGTCGTGGAACGACGCCAACGCCTACGCCACGTGGGCGGGCAAGCGGCTGCCGACCGAGGCGGAGTGGGAGATGGCGGCGCGCGGCGGGCTGGAGCGCAAGAAATACCCGTGGGGCGACGAGCTGGCGCCCAAGGGCCGGCAACGGTGCAACATCTGGCAGGGCCGTTTCCCGTCCGCGCCGAGCAAGGGGACGGTGCCGGTCAAGTCGTTCCAGCCCAACGGCTACGGCCTCTACAACGTCTCGGGCAACGTGTGGGAGTGGACGGCCGACTGGTGGGGCACGACGTGGGAGGCGTTCGCCGACAACCCCACAGGGCCGGCCGAGGGCGGCGCCAAGGTGATCCGCGGCGGGTCGTACATGTGCCACGACTCCTACTGCAACCGCTACCGCGTCGCCGCCCGCACCTCCAACACTCCTGACTCCGCTTCCGGGCACACGGGTTTCCGCTGCGCGGCTCTAGTCTGATCGCATGTCACGAACCCTGCGACTGTTGATCACCGGCGGCGGCACCGGTGGTCACACCTATCCGGCCCTGACGACCCTGTCGGCCGTCCAGCGACGTCAGGTGCCGCACGACGTGCTCTGGGTGGGCACGGCCAACGGTCTCGAGGCGAGGATCACCGCCGAGCACGGCATCCCGTTCAAGGCGATCACCACAGGCAAGCTGCGCCGCAGGCCCAACCTCAAAGAGCTGGGCACGAACATCGCCGACGTGTTCCGCATCCCGGTCGGGGTGCTCCAGGCGGTGGCGCACGCGGCGCGCTACCTTCCCGACGTGGTGTTGTCGACCGGGGGCTACGTGGCGGTCCCCATCGGCGTGGCGGCCAGGCTGATCCGCCGCCCGCTGGTGATGCACGAGCAGACGACGGTGGTCGGGCTGGCCAACCGGATCCTGTCCAGGCTGGCGACCAGGATCGCGTTGTCGCACGAGTCGTCGCTCGAACATCTGCCCGAGCCGGCCAGGAAGAAGGCCGTGGTGACGGGCAACCCGATCCGGCCGGAGCTGCTGCAGGGCAACCGGGCGGCGGCGTACGACCTGTTCGGGCTGACGTTCGAGGTGCCGCTGATCTACGTGACAGGCGGGGCGCAGGGCAGCAAGCAGATCAACACCCTCATCGCCGAGGTGCTGCCGCGGCTGCTGCCGCACGCGCAGATCGTGCACCAGTGCGGGCCGGCGTGGATCGACCAGATGCGGGCCGTCGAGCTGCCCGGCGAGCTGTCCGAGCGCTACCACCCGGTGCCCTACGTGGGAGGGGAGCTGGCCGACCTGTTCGCCGCGGCCGACGTGGTGATCTCGCGCAGTGGCGCGGGCACGGTCTCCGAGCTGACGGCCGTCGGCAAGCCGTCCGTGCTGATCCCACTGATCCCGACCGGCGGCGACGAGCAGCGCAAGAACGCCGGCTACCTGGCCTCCGCGGGCGCGGCCAGGGCGCTGCTCGAGCCGCGGCCGACGGCCGACCAACTGCTGGCCGAGCTGATGCCGCTGCTGGCCGACCACGAGCTGCGGCACACGATGGGGCAGGCGGCGGCGAAGCTGGGCCGGGTGGACGCGGCCGACGCCCTGTGCGACGTGCTGCTGGAGGTCGCGGGTCAGGGGTCGAGGTAGCGGAAGGCCTCGTGGGCGGAGCTCACGCTCCGCCTGAGTGCCTGCTTCAGCCGGTCGGCGTCGCGGGCCAGCCGTTCCAGTTCGGGAACGGCGAACCCGTCGGCCCCGGTCTCGGCCACCAGTTCCTCGTACTGATGCATCCGGCCGCGCAGCTCCTGGATCTGCTCGTGGGCGATGTACGCGCGCTCGGCCTCGGTGACGTTGGCGGCGTAGCGTTCCAGGGCCTCGACGCGGGCCAGCACCGCCGCCTCGCTGCTGTCGAGCGCCCGTGCCAGCGGTTCGGCCACGGCGGCCACCTCGGGTGTGAGCCCCTGCGAGACGGTCTCCCTGTGCTGGGTGCGCAGCACGGACAGCTTGCCCAGGAGCCGGGCGATCTCCCACTCCTGCGCGGGCAGCATCACGGCGTTGCGCACGTCGTCGAGCATGCCCTCGGCGTTGACCCGGGAGCCGGTCACGGTCGCGATGGCCCGCTGGGCGCGGGCGAGCAGCCGCCTGGACGCCTCGTCGAGGTCGTCGATCAGCACGTAGCGGCCCTCGTACCAGCGCAGTTGCTCGTAGATCTGCCGCTCGTACTCCTCCTCGTCCTCCTCGTCCAGGTCGGTCCTGACGAACAGCACGACCATGACGGGGATCAGCATCAGCAGGAGCATGAGGATGCCGAGGCCCCTGCCCAGGCCTCCCACCCCAAGAACCAGTCCGAGGAACGCCACCGTGCCGAAGCCGGCGGCCATGCGATACCGTGCGCTCGACGCGGCCCGCCGCGATTCCGGCACCCAGCCCTGGCGCATCTTCATCAGCACCAGCCGGCTCTCCCTGAGCAGCTGAGCGTCGTCGGGCGGCACCCCGGGGTCCACTACCACATCCGCCACAAAACCGGATACTAGGGGAAATCAGCCATTGAGGTGTCGAAATGCCTCGTGTGCGGAGCTGACGCTGTTGCGTAATGCCTGTTCAAGGCGGTCGGCGTCGTCCGACAATCGGCTCAGCTCCGGCACGGCCGATCCGTCGGCGCCCGACTCCGCGAGCAGTTCCTCATAGCGGGGCAGCCGGGCGCTGAGCCGCTCGATCTGGTGCCTGGCGCGGTAGGCGCGCTCGGCGTCGGCCACGTGGCCGGCGTACCGTTCCAGGGCCTCGACGCGGGCCAGCACCGCCCGCTGGCTGCTGTCGAGCGCCTCGGCGAGCGGCCCCGCCACGGCGGCCACCTCCGGTGTGACGCCCTCCGCGACCACCTCCTGGTGCTCGGCGCGCAGCGCCGACAACTTGCCCAGCAGCCGGGCGATCTCCCACTCCTGCGCGGGCAGCATCACGCCGTTGCGCACGTCGTCGAGCAGCCCCTCGGCGTTCACGCTCGAGCTCATGACCTGATCTATCGCCGCCTGGGCCCGGCTCATGAGCGGCCTGGCGGCATCGTCGAGCTGCTCGCGGAGCACGAAGCGGCCCGCGTACCCGCGGGCGTGGTCGTAGACCTCGCGTTCCAGGGCGTGCCGGCGCTCCACCTCGGCGTCAGGCCGGGGCCGCAGCAGCACGCTGACGACCAGCAGGGCCGCGCCTGTCATGATCACTACGAAGGCGGTGTACTGCTCGGCGACGAACAACGTCAGCCCGTACACGGCGGCCGCCACGGCCGTCAGGGAGGCCGCCATCCTGGCCATGGTGCCCGCCATGGGCCGGTGTCCCCTGTGTGTGGGCACCCACCCCGCGTGCACGCGGGCGAGCAGCTTGCGGTTGTCGCGCAGGAGGGCCGCCACGTCGTCGGGCAACGCCGGATCGGTGATCACCTTCGCATGACGTCCGGCCACGTTACTGATCCTATGTCCCGGTCTGTCCGACTGTCAGCTCTCCAGGTAACGGAAGGCCTCGTGCGCCGACCGCACGCTGCGCCGGAGCGTGCGCTCCAGAACGTCGGCGTCCTCGGCCAGCCGCTCGATCTCGGGTACGGCCAGCGCGTCGGCGCCCGACTCCGCCAGCAGCTCCTCGTACTTCGGCAGCCGGGCGCGCAGCTCCTCGATCTGACCGCGGGCGTGGTAGGCACGCTCGGCGTCGGCGACGTGGGCGGCGTAGCGTTCCAGCGCCTCCACGCGGGCGACCACGGCCGCCTCGCTGCCGGCCAGCGCACGTTCGAGCGGCTCGATCACCGCGGCCACCTCGGGCGCGATTCCCCTGGACAGCAGCTCCCTGTGCTCCAGGCGCAGCGCCGACAGCTTGGCCAGCAGCCGGGCGATCTCCCACTCCTGCGCGGGCAGCATCAGGGCGTTGCGCACGTCGTCGAGGAGGCCCTCGGCGTTGATGTGGGAGCGCAGCACCGACCCGATGGCCCGCTGCGCCCTGGCCAGCACCTTCCCCGCCTCCTCGTCGAAGTCCTCGGGCAGCAGGTAGCGGCCGTCGTACCAGCGGGCCTGCTCGTAGACGCCGCGCTCGTGCGGCCGGTCGTCGTCCACCACCTCGCCGATCGAGGCGATCTTGATAAGGACGATGAAGACGTACGTGCCGAGCAGCATGAACCCGGCGGGCGCGAGCGGCGAGGCCAGCAGGACGGCCATGAACGCGATCACGGCCGGGGTGGCGGCCAGCAGCAGCGCGCCGGAGGCGCTCCGGTGGCGCGGCTGCGCCGGGGCGGCGGGGGGCACCCAGCCCGCCCTGATCCTGGACAGCAGGGGAACGTGGGCGCGCAACAGTCCGGCGACCTCCGGGGGTACTCCCGGATCGACTACCACACCCACGTTCTGTCCTGGCACCCTGGCGCCCCCAACGCTCGTGATATGTGGATATTACGTAACGTTTCCCTTAGATGTCAGCCTCCGAAAGGTCAGGTTGGGGAACCACCGCGTCCGCACGCCGAGCACCTCCATGGTCGCGGGCACCGGCACGAGACGGACCACCGTGGCGTCGACCAGCACCGCAGCGACCAGCCCGACGCCCGTCACCCGCAGCGCGCGATCGTCGAACGCGCCGAAAGCGGCGAACACGCAGAACATGATCGTAGCCACCGCGGTAATGACCCGGCCGGTCGCGGCCCCGAGGCGACCGCGCGGCTGTGGTCACCGTCCCGGAGTACTCCGCCCTGGCGCGAGCCACGGCGAGCAGCGCGTGGCCGGTCAGGTCGAGCGGCCGGGCATCCGGCTGGTTCGCGTACGCCAAGATCATCGAACGGACGGTTCACGACGTGCTCTGCTGGATCTCCCAGAGGGCCATCTCGGGGACGCCCGCCTTGACCAGCGCGTTCCAGGCGCCCATCCGGTCCACCGGATCGGCGAGCACGGCGCGCAGCAGCGGGCGCAGCTCGGCGTGCTCGCCGTGGCCGGTCCCGTCCTCCGTCCACATCGCCCCGAGCGCCTGGTGCAGCGCCGGCGACCTGACCGCCGCCGTACGGACCAGTTCCTCCAGGATGCGGACGCGGTCCCGGTAGGGCAGGCCGCGTCCCTCCCCCAGGGCGCGCAGCAGCAGGTCGAGCAGGCGCCGGTGCCGGGGCGTGTGGCCGGTGGCGACCGCGACGACGACGTCTCCCATGCCGTGGCCCCCGCCCGCGTCGTCCTTGGCCCCGAGCAGGACGTCCTCCGTGCCGCCGTCGATCACCCGGTGCGCCGACAGCGCGGTGAGCAGGCCGCTCCAGCCCTCGTGGCCGAGGTTGCCCTTCCACAGATGGGTGAGCGCGGACCAGCGCTCCAGGGGGTCGGGTCCCGCGAGGAGCGAGGAGACGCTGACGGGCTGGTCGGAGGCGGCGACGATGAGGAGGGTGAGGTTCGCGGAGTAGGCGGCCAGCCGGCGGGGCACCGTGTGACGTACCGGCACGAAACCCGTGAAGTGGCGGCGGGGGTGTTCGTGCAGCGAGCGTCGCAGCAGCCCCGCCAGAAGCGTGACGCACCGCTCCCGCACCGCGGCGGGCACCTCCCCCAGCAGTTCCAGGATGAAGCCGACGGTGGGCCCGCGCTCGGCCAGGCAGGAGTGGGACGTCACCGCGTACAGCAGGTCGTCGTCCACGGCCTGCACGAGCGCGAGAGGCTCGTCGCCGGCCAGGCGGCGCCTGCGGTCGAGGTCGCGCAGCGCGTAGACGGTCAGCCAGGCCACCAGGAACTCGCCGAACGTGGAGTGCAGGAACGCGTGGCCGTTCCTGCGTACGAAGAAGAAACGTTCCGTGGCCTTGCGCACCCAGTCGATCCGTTCGCCCTCGTCGCCGGGGTCGTCCTCGCCGCCGTGGCACAGGGCGGGCAGGTCCCGTTCGAGCGCCTCGTCGGTGAGGACCTGGCGGCCCCTCGCCAGCATGGACAGCGCCGCCGTGCCGAGCAGCACCAGCTCCTGGTCGATCGCGACCCGCCGGGCCCCGCCGGTCTCCCGCTCGGTGTAGTCCCTGAGCAGCACCTCGTACAGGCGGGCGCGGCCGAGCGGGCCGTGGTCGCGCTGCAGCGCGTTGCCGCCCGCGTCGTAGAGGGCCAGCAGCAGCAGGAGCAGCGGCTGCCTGGCCATGTCGCCGTGCACGAGCGCCGCCTGCGCGGGCAGCGGTTTCAGGTCGCGCCTGGCCAGCAGGGACCGGTTGGCCTGGTCCCAGATGTCCAGCCACTGCCGCACCTGGTCGTCGTCGAACGGCTGGAGCTGCAGCGCCAGCAGCCCCTCGGGGTACCTGATCCGGTCGGCCACCACCGTACGGCTGGTGACGATCACCGCGACGGGCCGCCCGAGACCGGCCTCCCTGGCCTGGAACTCCCGCACGTGCTCCAGGTAGTCGAAACGGTTGACGCCGCCCTGCAGCAGCTCGTCCAGGCCGTCGAGCAGGATCACCGGCATCGCCCCGTCCCCGGCCGCCACCAGGTCGGCGTAGCCCACCTGCTCGTCCAGCACCCCCTTGAGCGCCTGCTCGACCTGCTCGGTCACGCCCGCGCGTGCGCCCACCCCGCCCAGCTCCACCCTCATCGGCAGGAACTCCGACCTGGCCAGCCGGGCGGCGAGCACCTCGGTCAGCTTCGTCTTGCCCGAGCCCGGCTCCCCCAGCACCAGCAGGGGCGCCCGGGTGGCGCGCAGCGAGGTGAGGTGGCCCACCAGGAACGCCTCGGGGTCGGGCAGCAGGCGCCGGTCCTCCCACCAGGCCCGCTCGGCGGGCGCGGCGTCGCGGGTCAGCTCCGCGACCCGGCAGCGCGGGGTGAGGTAGCCCTCGCCGAGCAGCGGGAGCGTGACGTCCTCGGGAAGTTTGCCGGCCACGAGGAGCGGCTGGTCGAGCGCGTTGGCCGCCATCCTGGCCAGGTGGATCACCGGGCGGTCGCCGACCCTGGGCGGCGCCAGCTCGGCCAGCAGCCACGCCACCCGCGACAGCGCCGTGCCGGGCGGCGGCTTCTCCGTGACGAGGCTGCGCACCCCGAACTCGTGGCTGTCGAGCGCCAGCGAACGGTAGTACTCGTCGTAGACGCGCAGGGCGTGCGCGGGCGGGCCCTCGGCGAGCATGCGGGGCAGCAGGAGCTGGTCGTCGACGCTCAGCTCGTCCCAGATCGACAGGCCGCCCACGTACCCGGCCAGGGCCTCGGACATGTGCAGGAAGGCACGTTCCACGGCGCGGCGCGTCTCGGCGTACGGCACATGCGGCTCGGGCGTGGGCAGGCGCTCCAGCAGCAGCTCCGCCACCAGCCTGGCGAACCGCTCGGGCGTCGGGACCCCGTGGGAGATCTTCCCGCCGCGGTCGAGCCGCTCCAGCGTGAACGGCAGCTTCGCCTCGCCCAGCGCCTCGAAGTACGCCGACACGACGATCACGGCGTGCGCCGCAGCCAGCCGTTGCGTGCGGGTGTGCCGGTCGACGCCACTCTTGAGCTCCGGCATGCGGCGTACGGTCTCCTTGCCGTAGCGCACGATGCCGTCGCGCATGTCGGCCAGGCCCGCCGCCAGCCGCCCGCCGCCGGCCAGGGCCCAGCCGGTGCGCTCGGCGGCCGAGGCGAATCCGACGACCTTGACGAGCCTGCCGTCCTTGCATCCGAGGATCCTCAGGGCGTCGGCGTAGCTCGGGGTATCGATCATGGCCTTCTCCTGGGGACGGAGGTGTCCCATCATGCGCTGTACGCCCGCGTTCGGGCAGGCTTCCCCACCATGCCGGTCTGGCTCCCCGTCCTTGCGGTCATATGCCCTTCAGGGCTTGCGCGATCTCAGGCAGCGCCGCCGGATCCTCGATCGTGGACGGCGCGGTGTACGGGCGGCCGTCGGCGATGTCGCGCATCGTGGCGCGCAGAATCTTGCCCGAGCGGGTCTTCGGCAGCCGGGCGACGACCACGGCGCGGCGGAAGGCGGCGACGGGGCCGACGCGCTCGCGTACCAGGGCCGCCAGCTCGCGCTCCACCTCGGCGGGGTCGCGCTCCGCGTCGGCCTTCAGCACCACGAACCCCATCGGCAGCTGCCCCTTCAGCTCGTCGGCCACGCCGATCACGGCGCACTCCGCCACGTCGGGGTGGGCGGCGACGACCTCTTCCATCGAGCCGGTGGACAGCCGGTGCCCGGCGACGTTGATCACGTCGTCGATGCGGCCCATGACATAGAGGTAGCCGTCGGCGTCGAAGTGGCCGCCGTCGCCGCTCAGGTAGTGGCCGGGGTAGCGCTCCAGGTAGGAGCGGGCGAAGCGGGCCTCGTCGCGGTAGAGGGTGGGCAGCGCGCCGGGCGGGAGCGGCAGCTTGACGGTGACCGCGCCGTCCACCCCGGGCGGGCAGTCGTTGCCGTCGGCGTCGAGGACGTGCACGTCCCAGCCGGGCACCGGCCTGGTGGGCGAGCCTGGCCTGATCGGCAGCGGCTCGATGCCCACGCAGTTGGCGGCCACCGGCCAGCCGGTCTCGGTCTGCCACCAATGGTCGATGACGGGGATGCCGAGCAGGTCCGACGCCCAGTGGTAGGTGTCGGGATCGAGGCGCTCGCCGGCCAGGAAGAGGTACCGCAGGGCTGACAGGTCCTGCGGTTTCGCGAAATTTCCGCTTGGGTCCTCCTTCTTGATGGCCCGGATCGCGGTCGGCGCGGTGAACAGCGTCCGCACCCCGTACGTGGCCACCACCCGCCAGAACGCGCCCGGGTCCGGGGTGCCGACCGGCTTGCCTTCGTACAGCACGCTCGTGCAGCCCGCCAGCAGCGGCGCGTACACGATGTAGGAGTGGCCCACCACCCAGCCCACGTCGGACGCGGCCCAGTAGACCTCGCCGGGAGCGGCGCCGAACACGTGAGCCATGCTCCAGTGCAGCGCCACCGCGTGCCCGCCGTTGTCGCGCACGACGCCCTTGGGCGAGCCCGTCGTGCCGGAGGTGTAGAGGATGTAGAGGGGGTCGGTGGCGGCCACGCTCACGCAACCGGCCGGCTCGGCCTCGCGCACGGCCCGCTCCCAGTCGAGGTCGCGCCCCTCGGTGAGCTCGGCCACCGCCTGCGGCCGCTGGAGGATCACGCAGCGCTCAGGCCGGTGCGCGGCCTGAGCGAGTGCCTCGTCCAGCAGCGGTTTGTACGCCACCACCCGGGTGGGTTCGATGCCGCAGGACGCCGAGAGCACCACCTTGGGCCGGGCGTGGTCGATCCGCATCGCCAGCTCCCTGGCGGCGAACCCGCCGAACACCACCGAGTGCACCGCGCCCAGCCGCGCGCAGGCCAGCATCGCGATCACCGCCTGGGGCACCATCGGCATGTAGACGACCACGGTGTCGCCGGTCCGCACGCCGAGGTCCCGCAGCATGCCCGCGGTCCTGGCCACCTGGTCGAGCAGCTCGGCGTAGGTGAGGACACGCGCCGTGCCGGTGACCGGGCTGTCGTGGATCAGCGCCGCCTGCTCGCCGCGCCCGGCCGCGACATGCCGGTCGACCGCGTTGTGGCAGGTGTTGAGCCGCCCGTCGGGGAACCAGCGGCCGTCACCGCCGAGCGTGGTGGCCGGCGCCACGTCCCAGTCGATGCCGCGCGCCGCCTCGGCCCAGAACCCGCCGGGCCGCTCGATGCTCTGCCGGTAAGCCTCGTCGTAACCGCCCCCTGATCGATCAGACCAGCCCGCGCCCCCATGGCGCAAGATACATGGATGACCGATGACTTGATCCTTTCCGTCGTGATGGGATCGCGGGCGTACGGGCTCGAGACCGAAAGCTCCGACACCGACCGGCGGGGCGTGTTCGTGGCGCCGACGGCGGCGTTCTGGCGGCTGGACAAACCGCCCACCCACCGGGACGGGCCACTGCCGGAGCAGTTCTCGTGGGAGGTGGAGCGTTTCTGCCGCCTCGCCCTCGACGCCAACCCGACCGTCCTGGAATGCCTGTGGTCACCCATCGTGGAGGTGATCACGCCCGCCGGGCGGCGGCTGCGCGAGCTGCGGACGGCGTTCCTGTCGCGGCGGGCGCAGCGCACGTTCGGCTGCTGCTCAGCGGCCTTCACCTGGTGCGCCACGGCGAGCCGCTGGTCCAGGTGGGACCGCACCGCGAGCGGCTGCTCGCGGTGCGGCGCGGTGAGCTGCCGTGGGCGGAGGTGAACGCCTGGCGTGCCGCCCTGCGCGCCGAGCTGGCCGCGACGCCCAGCGTGCTGCCCGCCGGGCCGGACCGGGACCGGGTGGAGGACTTCCTCGTCGGCGTACGGAAGGAGCACCTGTGAGCGGGCTGTCCGGATGGCCGGCGGAGATCGGCCTCACGGAGCGTCGGGGTCGGCCGAGAGGACGAGCCTGACGGCGAACGTGCGGTAGCCGGCCCGGTCGAACGCCCTGGCCATCGGCGCGTTGCCCGCGTCGGTGTCGGCCACGATCCGCTGGACGCCGCGCTCGGCGTGGAAGCGGGTGATCTCGGCGAGGAGGTCGTCGACGTAGCCGTGGCCACGGTGCTCGGGCACCACGCCGAGATAGCCGACCACGGGCCCGCCGTCGTTGGCCGACGGCAGGGCGAACCCGACGAGGTCGCCGCTCGTGTCGTAGGCCAGCCGCCACCACGACCGCTCGCCCGGCATGGACACGTAGTCGCGGACCTCCTCGCGGGCCTGCTCCACCGGGTCCATGGTGCGCAGGGCCTGGCGCGTGGCGAAGTCGAGCGTGCCGACGGCCACCCGCCGGAACGCATCCACGAAGACCTCGTCGTCCTCCTCGCCGCGGAAGACGAGCCGCTCCGACGGCTCCGGCACGGGCGCGTCGCCGGCCGTCCACGCGTAGCGCAGGCGTTCGAGCTCCTGCGTCAGCCCGGCGCGGCCGGCCGCCTGCCGGCGCCAGCCGATGGCCGCCGTGGCCTCGGGGTCGTCGCGCCAGCCTTGGAGGACGAAGACGTGGTACTCGGGTGCCCGCCCGAAGGCGGCATGGGCGTGGTTCAGCAGTTCGGCGGCCAGGCTCACCCGGTCGCGGGCCGACGGGTGCACGTAGACGCAGTCCAGCGCGAGCGGCCTGCCGCCGTCGGGGAAGCCCCACCAGACGGCGCGGGCGAGGATGTCGCCGGTGTCGTCGTCGGTGGCGAGCCAGACGCGGTCGTATCGGTAGTTGCCGCTGTCGAGACAGGACAGCAGGCGGTCGGGGTGCGCCCAGCTGATGGACTCGTCTACGACGCAGCCGAGCAGGCGGTCCAGGTCGTCCTTGACCGCGGGACGGAAACGCATGGTTCCTCCGAGAAGTGGAAGCGGGCGCGGGGAGCGCCCGGGGTCGTGCCGAACATCTCTGCGCCTCCTTTCTTCCGACTTTTCGGTGTCAGCTGGCACCGTAACAGAAATATCGCGACAGGATGGGCTGGTGAGCTCTCACCACGACGACACGCTGCCCCTGCAACCACCGATCCGGCTGCCCGGCGACGCCACGCTCGCGGCGGCGGTACGCGCCGCCCCGCTGGCCGAGGAGCTGAAGGCGGAAGGCGACGACTCGGAGGTGCTGGCCGCCTGGGCGGGACACTGCCGTGACCTGCTGGCCGCCGACGGCACCCTGCTGCTCGAACTGGTCAGGATGTTCCTGACGCGCGAGCCGCACCAGGGTGTGGTGCCGGAGACGCTGACGGGGCTCGGGCTGGTGCGGCAGGAGGAGCCGTACACGCTGAGCTGGCTCGGCCTGTGGGTGGCACGGCTGATCGTGGCGGCGACCACGGGGCAGGAAATCCCGGTCATGGGCTCGCTCGCGGACGCCGACGCCGGGACGCTGCTGCACGGCCTGCGCTCCTATCCGGAGGCGGAGCGGGACGAGGAACTGGCGGGCTGGCTGAAGGGCAGGGACAACGGCGACGCGGTCGCCGAGATCGCCGCGGCGCTGGCCACGGTCAGCCCGCTGAGCCGGGCGATCGGCATCGAACTGCTGGCCACGCAGTTCGGCGACGAGGGCCGGCTGGCACTGTCCAGGCAGCTGGAGAAGCGCAAGCTCGGCGCGGTGATCGCCGCGAGGACCGGCCGTACCGACCGGCAGCCCGCGCCGGACGAGATCGCGTGGGTGCTGGTGGACATGGCGGCGGCCCTCCTGGAGTTCGGTGACCAGCCGGGCCAGGTGATCGAGTCGATCGCCCTCGGCATGGACGCCGACGAGCAGGCGGGCACGATCCCGATCCTGGCCTTCGGCGACCATCCGTGGACGGGCCAGGTGCTGCGGCTGTTCATCGACCACCACCCGGACGAGCGGGTCGCGGCGGCGGCCCGCAAGGCACTGCGCAGGCTCCGCGGTCTCGCCGACGTCCGCGGATAGCGACGGCGGACGCAGGGCGGGCAGGGGTGGTCACGGCGGGGTGGCGGCCTGCCGCTGGTGCTCCACGCGCACTTTCTTCGGTACGCACATCCGCCAGGCCTCCAGCACCAGTTCGCGCATCTCGGCGGCGTCGATGGCGGCGAGCCGCACCACGACCCAGTTGAAGCGCAGGTCGGAGGCTCTCGGCATGAGGAACCTGTCCGGCTCGGCCGCCACGAGCGCCGCCCGCTCCTCCTTCGGGAAGCCGAAGCCCATCAGTGTCTCGTCGCGCGAGAACGCCACGTAGACGATCTTGCCCACCCGGAACTTGGTGCGGTCGCGGATGAGGTGCTCAGTGGTGCGCGGGAGCGTGCGCGCGAACCGCCGTACGTCGTCGACTGTGACCACGCGGGCAACGTTACCGGTTGCCCTCGGCGGCCGAGATGTCGGCGAGGGCGGAGTTCTCGTCGCGCTCTACGGCGAGGTCTCCCAGGCTGACGATGCCGACGGCACGGCCGTCCTCCACCACGGGGAGGCGGCGTACGGCGTGCGAGCGCATCATCCGTACGGCCTGGTCGATGCCCGTCTCCGGATCGACGGCTTCGACGGCCGGGCTGCACGCCTCGCGTACCGGCGTGTCCGGGCCGCGCTCGTCGGCGACCACGCGCACGGTGATGTCGCGATCGGTGACGATGCCCTGCATGCGGCCGCCGTCGTTGACGATGATCGCTCCGGTGTCCCGCTCCCGCATGAGAGCGGCGGCGGCGGACACCGGCTGGTCGCCTTCGATCGTCGCCGGGTGGGCTGTCATGACATCTGCCACGGTCTTCGCCATGAGGTCCTCCTGTGGGTGGGTTTCCGCCCTCCTACCCGGGCGCTTCCCCGATTCACCACGCGGGCGCAGCCGCCGCCGAAGACGCCCAGCCGTCTCGTACAGCGAGATGGTTTCTCTTGGATCGTGAGATACGCGCTAGGGTCGCCGGCAACGGTCCGGCGAGATGGAGGAGTTCGCGATGGAAGCCGTCTACACGCATGGCCACCACGAGTCGGTGCTGCGCTCGCACCGCCGGCGCACCGCCGGCAACTCGGCCGCGTACCTGCTGCCCCACCTGAAATCCCACATGAAGGTGCTCGACGTGGGCAGCGGCCCCGGCACCATCACCGCGGACCTCGCGACCAGGGTGGGGCACGTGACGGCGTCCGAGGTGAGCGCGGAGGCGCTCGCCCTGGCCAGGGCCGAGGTGAGCGCCCGAGGCCTGGGCAACGTGGGCTTCGCCGTAGCCGACGTGCACGCGCTCGGCTTCGACGACGGCACGTTCTGCGTCACCCACGCCCACCAGGTGTTGCAGCACGTGGGCGATCCGGTGGAGGCACTGCGGGAGATGCGCAGGGTCACCAGGCCGGGAGGGATCGTGGCGGCCCGCGACAGCGACTACACGGCGTTCGCCTGGTACCCCCGGCTGCCCGCGCTGGACGAGTGGATGAGGCTGTACCAGAAGATCGCCCGGGGCAACGGCGGCGAGCCCGACGCGGGGCGGCGGCTGTTGTCGTGGGCGCGGGCCGCGGGGTTCGACGACATCACCGCCACGTCCTCGACCTGGTGTTTCGCCACGCCCGAAGACCGCGCGTGGTGGGGCGGGATGTGGTCGGAACGGATCCTGCGCTCGGCGATGGCCCGGCAGGCCCTGGCCACGGGCGCCGCCACGGAGGCGGACCTGCGGCGCATCTCGGAGGGGTGGCTGGCGTGGGCGGCCGACGGTGACGGCTGGTTGTCGATCCTGCACGGCGAGATCCTCTGCCGCGCCTGACCCGGCCCGCGAATGCCGGTCCGGAGCGCCAGGGGCAGGCGCCGGAGGGCTGGCGGGTGTGGGGTCAGATGCCGAGGGTTCTGGCGCGCTGCCACTGGGGGTCGCGGTAGAGGACCATGTCGGTGCCGATGAGCTCGTCGGGCGCCGACAACATGGTGATCTCACCCGCGGCCTGCAGTTGCAGCAGCAGGTCGCGCACCCGCGGCCCGACGGGCAGCCGCCCGGCCGTCAGCCCGAGACCGGTCCTCACCGTGTCGGCGATCTCCGACAGGTGAAACGGCCCGTCGAAGCCCGCCACGATCCCCCGCACGATGGTCATCGTGATCAGGTGCTCGGCCTCGGCGTGGGCCAGTTGCCAGGTGACCTGTTCCCTGCGGCGGCCGGTGCCCGCGCACGACGGGCACCCGCGCGTCATCCCGGCCGTCAGTTCTTCCTCAGCCGATCCGAGGCACGCCGAGCACAGTCCGTTCTCGGCGGCGTGGAGCTCGGCCGGCATCCGGCCGGCCAGGGCCACTCCGCAGGCGCAGCCGAATGTGTCTCCGAGTATGCCGGCCTGCGGGGTGATCGCATGCTTCGTCATCGGGCCGACTCTACCGGCCTGCCCGCCCCGTGGGGCAACACCGGCCGCAGCCGGTGAGGCGCTCCCATCCAGCGGGGAACGTGGGCGTCAGCCGGCGACGCCGCGGTAGAGGTCGCGGGTCAGCTTCGTGATGCGCTTGACCGAGCCGCTCCACGTGCCGCCCACCGGATGCGCGGTGAGCACGGCCATGACGTACCGGTCGCCCTGGCCGGCCAGGCCGGTCGTGTGCAGCACCGGGCGGCCGTAGTCGGGCACGCCCGAGCCGGTCGCCCGCTGCGCCACCCACGAGATGGGCGCGCCGACGGCCTTGGCCTCCTTGCACGCGCTGGGTGGCGTGGTGCCGAACCCCGACCAGCCCTGCTTGACCGCCCACGGGCGGGGGATCGCGTCGGGGATGCCGAAGGTCTGGTCGAAGCCGTCGGCCCCGCACGGCGTGGCCTTGCGCAGATGGCCGAGGATCAGGTCCCTGACCTTGGGGTCGGCCCGGTCGAACAGGTAGCGGTAGGTGCGCACGATGTCGTACGCGCTGAGCGAGACATAGCCCCAGAAGCCGGGCTTGGAGGCGGGCGGCGGCGTGGTGTCGGCCAGGCCGAGTTCGCGGGCCGTCCTGACGATGATCTTTCCTTGGCCTCCACGCTCCCAGAACGTCGAGGCCGCGTCGTCGTCGCTGGATCGCAGCATGGTCCTGAGCAGCTTGGCGTCGGCGGCGGGAACGTTCTTGCGCCGTTCCAGGTAGTCGATCGCGATCATGATCTTGACGATGGAGGCCGAGCGGTACTTCCTGTGCGCGTTTCGCGTGGCCACGAACTTGCCCGCCTGCCGGTCGAAGACCAGCCATGCGGCCGTGGTGCCGACGGGGACGGTGGGCGGCTTGGCCGACTCCGCGTGAGCGGGGACGGCGGCGAGCGCGGCGGCGAGGACGACGGGCACGGCGGCAAGGGGCTTGATTCGCACGTGCCTACAACTACCAGATTCCGCAGGTATGCCCTTGACCGCGCAAATAAACGGGTATAAACACAGATGAAACCAACTCGAAACGGCGGTGAATCAACATCATGTACGCCGAGGAGCGGCAGCAGGAGATCCTGCGGAGAGCGCGGTCCGCGGGCCGCGTCGACGTGGTGACGCTGGCCGCCGAGCTCGACGTCACCACCGAGACGATCCGCCGCGATCTGACGTCGCTGGAGCGGGCGGGTGTGCTGCGCCGGGTTCACGGGGGCGCGATCCCCGTGGAACGCTTGGGGTTCGAGCCCGCGCTGGCCACCCGTGACGAGGTGATGACGGGCGAGAAGGAGCGCATCGCCAAGGCGGCGCTCGCCGAGCTCCCCGACGACGGTTCCGTGATCATCGACGCGGGCACCACCACGGGACGGCTGGTCCAGGTGCTGCCCGCCGACCGGGAGCTCACCGTGGTGGTGAACTCACCGCCGCTGGCCACCGCCCTGGCGGCCCGCGCCAACCTGCACGTGATCATGCTGGGCGGCCGGCTGCGCGGCAAGACGCTGGCCACGGTCGACGACTGGGCGCTGCGCCCGCTGGCCCACCTCAACGTCGACGTGGCCTTCATGGCCACCAACGGCTGCTCCCTGAGCAGAGGGCTGACCACGCCCGACCCGGCCGAGGCGGCGATCAAGAGGGCCATGGTCAAGGCCGCACAGCGCAGCGTCCTGCTGGCCGACCACACGAAGTTCACCAACACCTACCTGGCCACGTTCGCCGAGCTGAGCGAGATCGACGTGCTGATCACCGACACGGGCCTGGACGTCGCGCTGGCCGCCGACCTGGCCGCGGCGGGCCCGGAGGTGATCCGGGCGTGATCCTCACCCTGACGCTCAACCCCAGCCTCGACCGCACGATCGAGATCTCCGCCCTGGACAGGGGCGCGGTCATCCGCGCCGCCGCCGCCCACCTCGACCCTGGCGGCAAGGGTGTGAACGTCTCGCGCGCGCTGCTGGCCAACGCGGTCGCCTCGCGCGCGGTGGTGCCGTTCGGCGGCGACGAGGGCAGGCAGCTCGTACGGCTGCTCGCCGCGGAGGGACTCGACATGATCACCGTCCCCGTCGCGGGCCCGACCAGGTCGAACGTCACCCTTGCCGAACCCGACGGCACGGTAACGAAGATCAACGAACCGGGCACGGCCCTCGCGCAGGACGAACTCGACACGATCGCCGACGCCGTGCTGAAGGCGGCTCATTCCGGCGTCCAGGGCGCCGACTGGGTGGTCGCCTCGGGGAGCCTTCCTCCCCAGGTCCCCGCCGACGTGTACGCGACGTTGTGCCGCCGGTTCGCCGGGGCGGGCATCCACGTGGCGGTCGACACCAGCGGCCCTGCGCTGTCCCGCGTGCTCGACGCGGCGCCCGCCCTGGTGAAGCCGAACGCCGAGGAGTTGTCGGCCGCCACCGGCATGCCCATCCGCTGCGTGGGCGACGTCGTGAAGGCGGCGGGCATGTTGCGCGCGGCGGGCGCGCGGGCGGTGCTGGCCAGCCTGGGCGCCGACGGCGCCGTCCTGGTCGAGCCGGACGGCAGCTGGTACGGCGAGGCTCCCGTCACCGAACCGCGCAGCTCCGTCGGCGCGGGCGACGCCATGCTGGCCGGGTTCCTCGCCGGCGGCGGGCGCGGCCCCGGCGCGCTGGCCCAGGCGCTGGCCTGGGGTGCCGCGGCGGTACGCATGCCCGGCAGCCGGATGCCCGGCCCCGCCGACGTGGCCGGGCTCGATCCCGGTGACGTCACCGTCGGCGCCCCCGACCCGGCCCGCCTCCTCGCCTCTCCCG
>NZ_SMJZ01000056.1 GCF_004348345.1 Nonomuraea longispora | reverse complement strand
ATCGCCGCCCGCAACGGCACCCCGATCAGTTTCTGGCAGTTCACCAAGTACGGCCTGGTCGTCACCGTGGTGACCATCACTTTGACCGCGCCGTACCTGTGGTTCCGCTACCTGACCTGACGCCGGCCTCGGCCTGGCCGTACATGAGCCGGCAGCGGCCGGCCCGGCAGTCCTGAAGGCCCGCCGCAGCGGTGCGGCGGGCCCTGGTCAGCTCTGCGATCTTGACGTCGAGCCGGTTCACCACCGCTTCCAGTCGCCAGCGTTCACTGTCGCACGTGGCGCCGCCCTGGTCGTGCGCGGCCAGGGCGGCGATGACCTGGTCCAGGGTGAAGCCCAGCTCCTGTAGCGCCTTGGCCATGCGGATGCGTTCCACCGCCTCGGTGGTGAAGACGCGGTATCCGGAGGGTCTGCGCTCGGCCGCGGGCAGGATGCCGCGCCGCTCGTAGAAGCGCACGGTGTCCACGCTGACCCCGGCTTCCTGAGCGACCTGTCCGATTCTCATGTGGCTTCGCCTCTTGACTCTGGACTCAGCTCCAGACTTTACGGTTCACGTGAGGGCGCCACAAGAGCGCCGGAACCCGTCGAGAGGAGTCCGGCATGGACATCCCGCCCGCTTCCACGCCCGTCGTCTGCGACATGACCACCGCTCCTGACACCGCCCGGCAGCGCCTGGAGGAATACCGGCTGCTGTTCGGACGGCACCTGCTCAGCCGCGAGCGGACCGGCCAGGGCGTCCGCTTCCGGCTGCGCGCCGAGCCCGGCGTGGCTGCGTGGGCGCGCGACCTCGCCGCACGGGAGAAGGCCTGCTGCGCGTTTTTCGCCTTCGAGGTCATGGTCGAGGGGGAGCAGGTGATCTGGGACTGGGCGGTCAGCGACAACGACGCCGCGCGTGCCGTACTGGAGGAGTACTACGTGCTGCCCGCCGCGGACCCTGAGGAGGTGGAGAAGCGTCTGGCGGACAAGGGCCTGCATTTCACCGACCCCCTGCGCCACACCGTCGGCTGATCCCGGCGGCGCTGCGCCTGGTCGTCAGCCCGGAGCATGCCTGCTGAGCTTACGGCGCGGCTTCCTTGCTCTTGCGATGACATACCCTTTCTGGAATATCATCGCTGTATGGCGATTAATGATGTTGCTGGTCGCTGCGTCCGCATCGATATCGCTGTCGGCGTCCCCCCGGCGGCAGCGTTGTTCCACTCGCTGGCCGACGAAACCCGGCTGCGCATCGTGGCCAGGCTCGCCCGCGGCGAGGCTCGCGTGGTCGACCTGACCGCCGAACTCGGGCTGGCGCAGTCCACGGTGTCCAAGCACCTGGCCTGCCTGCGCGACTGCGGCCTCGTCGCCTATCGCGCCGAAGGCCGGCAGTCGTTCTACTCCCTCACCCGGCCCGAGCTGATGGACCTGCTGGCCTCGGCCGAGCAGCTGCTGGCAGCCACCGGCCACGCGGTCACGCTCCGCCCCGCCCCCGGCCACAACGACTGTGACGGTGTCGCGCCGGCGGCCGGGGAAGCGGCGACATGAGCGCGCTCAACCTGACCGGCCCCGTCCCGTCCCCGGCGCGGCGCACCCTGCTGCGGCAGCGTATCCGGCTGCTGGTGGCAGCCACCATCGCCTACAACGTGATCGAAGCGGTTGTGGCCATCGCCGCAGGCACCATCGCCTCTTCGGTCGCCCTCGTCGGATTCGGCCTCGACTCCATCGTCGAGGTCGCCTCCGCCACCGCGGTCGCCTGGCAGTTCTCCGCCACCGACCACGAAGCACGGGAGAAGACCGCGCTGCGCGTCATCGCGCTCTCGTTCTTCGCCCTGGCCGCCTATGTCACCTTCGACTCGGTCCGCGCCCTGCTGGGCGTCGGCGAGGCCGAGCACTCCACGCCCGGCCTGATCCTGGCCTCTCTGTCGCTCGTGATCATGCCCTTCCTGTCCTACGCGCAGCGCCGCGCAGGCCGCGAACTCGGCTCCGCCGCCGCGGTCGCCGACTCCAAGCAGACCCTGCTGTGCACCTACCTGTCGGCGGTCCTGCTGGTGGGCCTGGCGCTCAACAGCCTGTTCGGCTGGTCCTGGGCCGATCCCGTCGCCGCCCTCGTCATCGCCGCCGTCGCGGTCAAGGAAGGCCGCGAAGCCTGGCGCGGGGACGCCTGCTGCGCGGTCCCAGCCGCCACCCTGTCCGGCGGCACCGTCTCCGAGTCTGATGGTTGCTCGGACGGCTGCTGCTCACCCGTTCAGAAGGACACGCCATGAACGATCCGGCCGGTGCGGGCACGCCAGTGCCGGCCGGATCGCAGGTGGGTCACGTACGCCCTTCGCAAGGGAGACAGAGCCAGACGTAGAGGTGCAACGCCACGGGGCCGGCGTCGACCGGGAACGCCGGGAAGCCGCGGTATCCGTTGCCCGCAAGCCCTGAGCCCATCTGCGAAATCATGTCCCGATGGCACCGTTCCAGGTGCCGCCACAGTCCGGGGTGTTTGTGGGGGTCGGGCCGGACCGCCGGCGTTTCGTCCCGGTCGGCGGGCATTGCGTCCATCCGGTCCAGCAACCGCGCCGCTTCCGCGTTCGGGGGAAGGCCGAGCATGTGCCCAACCTACGACGGCGAGCCGCACGGGGCGGCGGTTCGAGGTAGTGTCGTGATCAGGATCTTTGAGCGGCGTTGTCGCTCTCGGTCCCTTTTGTGTTGTACGGAGCTCGGAGGTGATCACGGTGCACCCGGTCTAGCGACAGCCCCAACCAGGGGCGTCACGGAGCCGAAAGGTGACCGTATGAGCAAGACCGACAAGACCCGGCCATGGTGGGTGCGGATGGCCGACGCGCCACTGACCACCTGCGTGCCCGTGCATGATCACCGTTTCGGGCCGTGCACGCTGCGGGACGAGATCGACGTCGACAGCACCGACTGGAAGCAGGACGGCTGTTTCTGGGGCCCTCCCGGCTACCACGTGCTCGTCGTCGACGCCAAGCGCTCCTCCCGGGAGTGGCAGCACTTCCGTCGCGTGGACCGCCGCCGCAGCCGTCACCAGGCGCGGCGTGAGCTGCGCGTCTACCACACCTATCGCACGCATCTCGACGAGAACTGAGTACGCGGCGAGGGCCGGATGTCAGCGGGCACTGTCGTTCGCCCCGGTCCGGCCGCCCTCGCCAAGGGGATTCTCCCTCGGCACCTCGGGTAGCTGCCGTTCCGAAGACGCGGTCCCCGCCCTGAGGAGCAGGTCATGGAGTGGTGCACCTCCTTCGTGCGGTCCGGGCTGGCCGCCACGTTCGGCACCGCCGCCCGGCTGCGGCGAGGGCGCCCCCTCCACCGGTGCGGGCTGATCCTGGAGGCGCGGCTGCGCCTGCACGGGACGCCTCGGCCGTGGGGTGCCCGGTTCCTCGACCAGCCGCTGGACCTGCGGGGAATCGCGCGGCTGTCCCGCTCCACGGGTGTGCCGCCGCCGCTTCCCGACATTCTCGGGCTCGCCTTCCGCTGGCAGCAGGACGACGCCACCGCCGACCTGCTGCTGGCCACCACCGGCCACACCGCGCTCGGCCGTCGTGCGTTGCGGCCCGCCACGCGCTGGACGGGGATGTACGGCTCTCTGTTCCCGTACCAGGTGGGTGAGCGCAGGCTCCTGCTCGGCGCGCTGTTCCACACGCCCGCCCGGCTGCCGGCCACGATCGACGCGCTGGAGCAGGCGGTCGAGTACGGTCCGCTGCGCGCGGAGTTGCTGGCCGCCGCCCCGAGAGGTCCATGGACTCTGTTCGGCCAGGTCGAACTGTCCGGCCCGGCGATCGGGGACGCCGACATGCCGACGCGGTTCAACCCCCTCCGCCGTCCCATCCCGGGTCTGCGCCCGGCGGGATGGCTGAACGAGGTACGCGACGCCGCTTACGTGGCCGCCCAGCAGACGCCGGATCCCGCGGACAAGGCTCTCACCCGCGCGGTATGACGCCGACCCGCCGTGCCCAGGCCTGGTACGCGGTGGCCAGTTCGGCGACGACGTCGGGGTGGTGCCCGGCCAGGTCGGTCAGCTCGGAGCGGTCGGTGTCCAGGTCGTACAGCTCCCATGGCGCCGCGTGCTCGCGGACCAGCTTCCACCGCCCCCGGCGTACGGCGGCGTTGCCGAGGTGCTCCCAGAACAGCCACGTGTCCTGGACCGGCTCCCCGCGCAGGGCGGGCGTCATGTCGCGCCCCTCAAGGGGCGGCACCTCGTGACCCCGGTGTTCGCTCGGGTACGTGACGCCGGCGGCGGCGAGCAGGGTGGGCAGCACGTCGGTGAGCTGGCAGGGCGTCCGGACGATCCGGCCGGCGGCCAGGCCTCCGGCGGGCCAGTGCACGACGAACGGGGTCGCGATGCCTCCCTCGTGCACCCAGCGCTTGTAGAGGCGGAACGGGGTGTTGGACAGGTTGGCCCACGCGGGGCCGTAACTCGCGTACGTGTCCTCGGGCCCGGGGTCGACGCCCGGGAGGTTGCCGACCCGCAGCTCGGCGCCCTCACGGGTGGCCGCGGGCACGATGTGTCGCCCGGCCCGGAACTCGCCGGGGTCGCCGAGCGGCAGGATCTCGGCGCAGCCGCCGTTGTCCGACAGGAAGACGACGATGGTGTCGTCGGAGACCCCGGACGCCGCCAGCCGGTCGAGGATCCGGCCGACACCCCGGTCCATCCGCTCCACCTGGGCGGCGTACACCTGCATGCGGCGTGCCTCCCACGTCTGATGCGGCGCCGACGCCCACGATGGCTGGGCGGGATCGGGCGCGGACAGTGCCGACTCGGTGCCGAGCAGGCCTTCCGCGTGCAGCCGGTCGAGCCGGCGGGCGCGCAGTTCGTCCCAGCCCGCCGTGTAGACGCCGTCGTAGCCGGCGATGTCGTCCTCGGGCGCGTGCAGCGGCCAGTGCGGCGCGGTGTAGGCGACGTAGGCGAAGAACGGCCGGCCGGCGGCGGCCTCCCGGCCGATGAAGTCCACCGCGTGATCGGTGATCGCGTCGGTGTAGAAGAAGCGCGGATCGCGGGTCTCGTCGCTCGCGTCCTGTTCGCCGCGGTACAGCGTCGCCGGGTCGTAGTAGCTGCCGCATCCGCTGAGCGTCCCGAAGAAGTCGGAGAAGCCCCGCCGGGTGGGCCACGAGTCGGCCGGTTCCCACAACGGCCCGCTCAGGTGCCATTTGCCCGACATGCCAGTCGCGTACCCGACATCCCCGAGCAGCTCGGCGACGGTCACGCAGCGGTCGTTGAGGCTGCCCGGATATCCTCCGGGCGCGTTGTTCCCGGCCAGGACGCCGATGCCGGTCTGGTGCGGATGCAGCCCGGTCAGCAGGGAGGCGCGCGACGGGCTGCAGCGTGCCGTGTTGTAGAACTGCGACAACCGCACCCCCGACCGCCCGATCCGGTCGAGGTTCGGCGTGCGGATCTCGCCGCCGTAACAGCCGATGTCGGAATATCCGAGGTCGTCGGCGAGGATCAGCACGATGTTGGGGCGCCTCACGTCCACTCCGCGGTCCCGTCCCGTACGCGCAGCCAGGCGGCCGTGTCCGGCCCGAGCGGAGCGCGCTCCTCGGCGTGCGTGTCGCTGCGCAGGAGCGTGACCGTGTCCGCGGGCAGCGGCACCTCGGTGGCACCGAGGTTGACGACGCATTCGAAGTACGGCCCCCGCCGCAGACGCAGCACGGAGCCGGCCCGGTCCACCCATTCGAGCTCCTGCGGCACGTCCAGCTCCCGCCGGATCCGCAGCGCCCGCGCCACCAGCCCGTACGTGGAGTCCGGGTCGGCCACCTGGCGGGCCACCGAGAGCCGTCCCCAGCCGGAAGGCTGAGGCAGCCACGGGTCCGCCGACCCGAACCCGGCGCCGTCCGGGGCGGGCGTCCACGGCAACGGCACACGGCAGCCGTCGCGCCCCCGTCGCCGCCCGCCGGACCGGGTCCAGATCGGGTCCCGGAGGCGGTCGTCGGGGATGTCCAGGTGGTCGGGCAGCCCGAGCTCCTCGCCCTGATAGAGGTAGGCGACGCCGGGCAGCGCCAGCATGAGCAGCAGCGCGGCCCTGGCTCGGCGCCGGCCGAGCTCCTCGTCGACCGGGCCCAGTTCGTGACCCGATCTTCCCTGGTGCTTGCGGGTGTCGGCGCGGCCGTAGCGGGTCACCGTACGTTCGACGTCGTGGTTGGACAGCACCCAGGTCGGCGGCGCGCCGGAGAGCGCCATCGTGCGGAGCGTGGAGTCGATCACCGTGAACAGGTCGCCGGCGTCCCACGCGGACTGCAGGAAGGGGAAGTTGAACGCGGTGTGGAGCTGGGCGGGCGCCACGTACCTGGCGAGCCGGTCGGGATCGGCCACCCACGCCTCGGCGACGAAGACCCTCGGCGGGTCGTAGGCGTCGGCCACCTCCCGCCAGTCCCGGTAGATCGCGTGCACCTCGTCGCGGTCGCGGTGCGGGTGGTCGGGCACGTCGGTGAGGACGAGCAGGTCCTCCTCCCGGTAGCCCAGGTCGGGGTAGCCGGGGTGTTTGACCAGGCCGGTGGCGACGTCGATGCGGAACCCGTCGACCCCGCGGTCGAACCAGAAGCGCAGCAGGTCGAGAAACTCGGCGCGCACCTCGGGGTTGGACCAGTTCAGGTCGGCCTGGGTGGGGTCGAACAGGTGCAGGTACCACTGCCCGTCGGGAACCCGGGTCCAGGCCGGGCCGCCGAACGTGCTGCGCCAGTCGTTGGGCGCTCCCGAGCCGTCCAGGAAGTGGTATCGCGCCCGTTCCGGGGAGCCCGGAGGGGCGGCGAGCGCGGCCTGGAACCAGAGGTGGTCGGTGGAGGTGTGGTTCGGCACGATGTCGAGGATCACCCGCAGGCCGTGCCGGTGCGCCGCCGCGACGAGCTGCTCGGCCTCGTGTACGTCGCCGTACTCGGGGGCGATGGCGCGGTAGTCGGACACGTCGTAGCCGCCGTCGTTGCCCGGCGACGCGTACCACGGGGTGATCCAGATGGCGTCGACGCCGAGCCCGGCCAGGTAGCCGAGGCGGCTGCGGATTCCGGCGATGTCGCCGATCCCGTCGCCGTTCCCGTCCGCGAAGGACCGGATGTAGATCTGGTAGATCACCGCGGTACGCCACCATTCGACGTCAGCCATCGGCGCCTGCGATCAGTTCCGGCTCGAATTCCCTCAGGAACTCGCGCAGCGCCGTCAGCTCGCCGTCGTCGAGGGTGCGCAGCGGCGCGGCGACCGTGGGGCGGCACAGGCCCCGCATGGCCAGTGCCGCCTTGACGACCGGGACTCCGGGGCGGACCCGGTGCACGCCGAGCAGCCGGACGACCTGCTTCTGGGCCAGGGCGGCACGCTCCTGGTCGCCGGCGTGGTGGGCGTCGACCAGTTCGAGCGCGAGGCGCGGGGAGAGGTTGGCGATCCCGGGGGTGATCCCGTCGGCGCCGGCGGCCAGCGCGTCGAGCATGGCGCCCTCCGCTCCCTGGCTGACGCCGAAGTCCGGCCGGTGGCGCTTGACGTCGAGCCACCGGCGCAGGACGTCCGCGTCGCCGGAGCTGTCCTTGACGCCGGTGACGTGCTCCATGTCGGCGACGGCCGCGATCGAGCCGGCCGAGAACGGCGGCGCGTACCTCGGGATGTGGTACGCGATCACCGGAACGGCGGCGGCACGGGCGGCCCGATAGTGCTCGACGATGTCGCGCTCGTCATGGTGGAAGTAGCAGGGCGGGCTGAGGGCGACCGCGTCGCAGCCGGCCTCGGCGGCGAGCTCGGCCCGCCTGAGCGACTCGCGGGTGCCGGCGGCCGAGACGTTGACGACGACGGCGCCGTCAGGCACCAGGCGCCGCCAGCGGCCGACGGCCTCCGTGAGGAACGCGCCGATCTCGGCCGTCGGGTGCAGCGGCCCTTCGCCGTTCGTGCCCAGGAGCATGATCTTCGTGATGCCCGCGGCCGCGAGCGCGTCGAAGTAGCGCAGGCCGGCCGCGAGGTCCGGGCGTCCGCTCTCGCCGATCGGGGTCACGGCGGGGACGATCACACCTGACACGGACATCAGTACCCCCGGATCTCCGGCCAGGCCAGCTCTACGCCGTCTGCCTTCAGTTTGCCCTGGAACGCGCGCAGGTGTCCTTCCTTGCGCCGGACGTCGTGCGGCTCCACCTTCTCCCCCAGGCAGTAGGCCACCAGCGAGGCGGCGGCCTCGCCGATGTTCCACTCCACGGGGTGCAGCCGGTAGCAGCCGTTGGTGATGTGCGTGCTGCCGATGTTCTTGCCGGCCGGCAGCAGGTTCCGCACGCGTACGGGCAGCAGGGCGCCGAGCGGGATCTGGAACGGGCAACTCGGGACGTCGATGTAGTTGTCACCGCCCGTCGAAGGGTGCAGATCGATCCGGTACATGCCGATGCCCACCGTGTCGTCGTACGGCGTCGCGCCCGCCCCACCGCGTACGGCGAGGGACACGTCCTGCTCGACGACGGTGTACTCGGCCCTGATGCGCCGGGACTCGCGGACGTAGGGCGCGGCGGCGAAGCCGTCGGTGGTGTCCATGGCGTCGGGCCGCAGCCGCAGGCCGGGCCAGCCGCGCCCGCCGTCGGGCCGCGGCGCCTCGGTCTGCAGCCAGTACAGCATGCTCTCCGACAGCTCACGCGCGCCGGCGAGGTGGCGGGCCTTGTCCTCCTCGCTCACTCCGATGAGGGGCCCCTCCACGTAGTCGATCATCGGCCAGTTCACCAGGGTGACGTCGCTGGTGACGAAGCCGGGCTCGTACTGCTCGCGGGCGACGGCCCGGCGGAACTCCCACAGTTCGCGGTCGCCCGGGTCCTGGCTCTGGTCGGCGAGCACGGGCCCCGACGGGACGTTCGGGGTGAACGTGCGCGTCAGCGGCTTCCGCGTGCGCGGGTCGGGGGCGGTCAGCCCGATCTGCGGTCCCGGCCAGTAGTCGGGACGGTACGCGCGCCAGTGGTCGTAGTTCGCCGGCCGGTCGATCACGTGGTTCTCGCCCTCCCGGTGATCGACGGCGAACACCCAGGAGAACGCCTGCATGTTGCCAGGCTGTGGGACCTCGGGCGCGCTCGGCTCACCGGTCTCGTGCCGGGACTCGAACCCGGTCACGTGCTCCACGCCGGCGAGCGGCAGCAGGTCGCCGAGTTCGGTGGCGTCCAGATAGTACGGGCTCACGATGTGCACCAAGCCGCCGTCCGCGCGGTCCACGGTCACGCTGCTCACCCGGTCGCCGTCGGTCTCCGCGGCGACCGGCCGCGCACGGAGCAGGATGCGCAGCCGGCCGCCGCTCAGGTAGGGGTCGACCATGGCGCGCAACACCGCGCCGCTGACCCGCGGCTCGTGGCACAGCGCGCCGACCCGGCCGAGCCCGGGGTTCAGGTGCGGCTCGTTTCTGGCCGACACGGTGAGCGGATACCAGGTCCGGTAGTAGTCGCGGACCGCGTCCCGGTACCGGCGGTAGGAGGCGGTGCAGCCGAACTGCTCGATCCACCTGTGCTCGTCCGGAGGCACGCCCTGGCTGGTGAACTGCCCGCCGATGCGGTCGCCCTCCTCGGTCAGCACCACCCGCAGTCCCTGCCGCAGCGCCGCGAGCGCGGCGGCGACCGCGCCGACGCCACCGCCGATGATGGCCAGATCCGCATCAGTGATCCGTGATTCCAACGTTCCCCCTGGTTGCATGTGAATTCAGGCGCCCTCGAGGTCAAGGGCGGCGGCGAGAAGTTTCCTGGTGTACGCATGGCCGGGCCGCTCGAACAGGTCGTCGGCGGTCGCCGTCTCGACCAGGCGGCCCCGGTGCATGACCGCGACCCGGTCCGCGATCTGCCGTACCACCCCGAGATCGTGGGTGATGAAGAGGATGGCGAGGCCGCGGGCGGCGCGCAGGCCGGCCAGCAGCCGCAGGATCTGTGACTGCACCGAGACGTCGAGCGCCGAGACGGCTTCGTCGCAGACCAGCAGCCGGGGTCGCAGGGCGAGCGCGCGGGCGATGCTGACCCGCTGGCACTGCCCGCCGGACAGGGCCGTGGCGCGGCGGGTGCCGACGTCGGGGTCGAGGCCGACGTCGGCTAGCAGCTCGTCGATCGCGGCGTCCCAGGTTCGGCCGTCGGGTGCGGCCGAAGGGTGGGTCCGCCAGGTCTCGGCGATGATCGACCGCACGGTCATGCGGGGGTTGAGCGAGGCCGCCGGGTCCTGGAAGACCATCTGGATCGCCCGCCGGGTCGCCGGTGACCGCCTGGTCACCGGGCCGACCGGGGCCCCGTCGAACATGACCGTCCCTTCCTGGTGCGCCTGGAGTCCGACGACGCAGCGGGCGACCGTGGTCTTTCCCGAGCCCGACTCCCCGACGATCGCCAGGGTCTCGTCGGCGCTCAGGCCGAAGGAGACGCCGTCGACGGCGTTCGGCGCGCTGCCGCGCCTGCGCTCCCTCCGGGTGTGGAAGTTGACCACGAGGTCGCTGACCTGGACCAGGGGCGATGCGCTCACGTTTCCTCCGGGAAGTGACAGGCGACCTGCCGGCCGGCGGCGACCTGGCGCATCCGCGGCACCTCGCTCGCGCACCGGTCCTGCGCCTTGGCGCAGCGCGGATGGAAGGGGCATCCGCTCGGGCGTTCCGCCGGGCTCGCCGGGCTGCCCGGCAGCGGCTCGGCGATGGCCGTCCTGCTGCGTACGGCGGGCACGCTCACCACGAGCGCCCGCGTGTACGGGTGCGCCGGGCTGTTGAGCACCTCGCGGCCGCTGCCGACCTCGCAGATCCGGCCGGCGTACATGACGACGACCTCGTCCGCCACGTGGGCCATCACCCGCAGGTCGTGGCTGACCAGCAGCATGGCCGTGTCCTCCTCGTCGCGCACGCGCCGCAGCAGCGCGAGGATGCGGGCCTGCACGGTGACGTCGAGCGCCGTCGTCGGCTCGTCGGCGAGGATGAGTTCCGGCGAGCCGGCCAGCGCCGTCGCCACCATGGCCCGCTGGCGCAGCCCGCCCGAGTACTGGTGGGGATACTGGGCGTGCCGGGTCTGCGGGTCGGGGATGCCCACCCGGTCGAGCAGGTCGATCACGGTGCGGCGGACCTCCTTCGCGGGCATTCCGCCGCGCCGCAGGATCTCGCCGACCTGCCGGCCGATCGTCTGCGTCGGGTCCAGCGCCGCCTGGGGATCCTGGAAGATCATGGCGATGCCGCGCCCGCGCAGGCGGCGGCGGTCCTGCTCGGCCATGGTGACCATGTCGTCGCCGTGCCACAGCAGCCGGCCCGTGACCGCCGCGCCGGGCGGCGGCAGGCCGATGATCGCGCTCGCCGTCATGGTCTTGCCGCTGCCCGACTCGCCGATCAGGCCGGTGGTACGGCCCGCGGCGACGGTGAACGAGACGTCGTCCACCACGCGGACCGGGCCGGCCGGGCCGGGCAGGTCGATCGACAGGTGCTCGACCTGGAGCAGCGGCGCCGGCTCCGGGTCGAGCTCCGCCGCCACCTGGTCGGTGACCTTGGACATCCGGCTCATGATGTGCCGTTGCCGATGCGGACGGTGGAGAAGTCAGGCGTCAGGTCCGGGGGAATGGTGAGGCCCTGTACGGACTTGTTCC
Organism: Nonomuraea longispora; assembly: GCF_004348345.1. Classification (GTDB taxonomy): domain Bacteria; phylum Actinomycetota; class Actinomycetes; order Streptosporangiales; family Streptosporangiaceae; genus Nonomuraea; species Nonomuraea longispora. Next base: position 33,734 of record NZ_SMJZ01000056.1, on the reverse strand, counting down.
GGACGTACAGGTTCCGCACGAACATGGGGTACATGCCCACCGCGTCATCCCAAATGATCTTGTTGGCCTGCCCATACAGCTCCTGCCGCTTGGCGTTGTCGCTGGTCGAGCCCGCCTGGTTCAGCAGCTTGTCGAGGTCGGGGTTGCAGTAGCCCGTACGCTTGGCCGCGCAGGTGTACAACCGGCCGAGATTGGTCGCCGCGTCGAAGCCGGCCGTGCCGAGCTGCTGGATGTTCAGGTCCCACTTCAGCGCCAGCAGGTCTTGCAGGAAGACCGCCGCCTCCTTCTGGGTGGGCTCCGCCTTGACCCCGATCTTCGCGAGGTCGCTGGCCACCGCGTCGGCGAACTGCTGGAACTGCGGCTGGGAGAACTGCATCTGGATCTTCTGGTCGTAGTCCCAGCCCGCGTCGTCCAGCGCCTTCTTGGCCGCGGCGGGGTCGTACGTCACCGGGGTCTGCGGCGCGTAGCCGAGCACGTTGGGCGTCACCACCGAGTTCGCCACCGAGCCCGTCTCGGGGAACAACGACTTGATGATGGTGGCGAAGTCGACCGCCTGCCACAACGCGCGCCTGACCGCGGCCTCCTTGAGGCCCTTCTCCGAGCCGTTCATCCACATGGTGATGACGCCGCTGCCCGAGTCCTTCTCGACCACCAGGTCGGTGTTGCCCTTCAGGCCCGCGAGCTGGTCGTCGGGGACCACCCACGTCATGTCCACCTCGCCGGTCTTCAACGCGGTCATCCGCGCCGCCATCTCCTGGACGCTGCGCAGCTCCAGGCGGTTCAGCGCCGGCTTGCCGCGCCAGTGACCGGGGTTGGGTGCCAGCACCAGGCTCTGGCCCGGTGTGAACCGCTCGACGACGAACGGGCCCGAGCCGATCGGCTTGGACCAGTCGCCGTCCTGGTGGGCGGCGGGGGTGACGTAGAAGGTGATGAGCTTGCCGAGCAGCGCCGGGTCGGGGTCCTTGGAGGTGATGACGACCTTGTCCGCACCGCTCTCCTTGGCGTTGTGACCGGCGTAGTTGCCGGCCATCGCGCCCTTGAGCGCCAGCACCCGCTCGAAGGAGGCGACGACGTCGGCGCTGGTGACCGGCGTGCCGTCGGAGAACGTGACGTCCTCGCGCAGCGTGAAGGTCCACTCCGTGGCGTCCTCGTTGGCCTGCCAGGACTCGGCGAGCACCCCTTCGAACTGCCCCTTCCCCTTCGTACGGAGGAGCGGGCTGAAGATCGCCTTGGCGGCCACCTGGGTGCCGTTGTCCATCCCGGAGGCGCCGTGCGGATCGAGGTTCTCGATCGGGGTCCACACGGCGACGGCCAGTTCCTGCGCCACGGCGCCACCTGTCGACGATCCGCCGGTGGTGGTGCTGCAAGCGACGAGCCCGACGATGGATACTGTCGCGGCGGCGAGGGCCACCGCACGACGAAGCCGAACGGGCCTCATGGAAATCCCTCCTGACATTGGCTGAGCTGTCAGCGGCTCGTGCCGAGACGCTGGGTGAGGTGGTCGCCGAGCAGGCCCGTGCTCACCACGAGGCCGGTCAGCGCCAGCCCAGGTAGCGCAGAGATCCACCAGGCGGTGTCCAGGTAGTCCTTGCCGTTCGCGATGACCTGGCCCCAGGAGACCGTGGCCGAGGGCAGTCCGAGGCCCAGGAAGCTGAGCCCGGCCTCGGACAACACCGCTCCGGCGAACTCCGTGGTCGCCAGCGCGGTCACCGGGCCGATGACGAACGGGACGACGTGCCGGACGATCACGACCGGGGTGGGAACGCCGATCAGCCGTGCCGCGTCGACGTACGGCCGTTCGCGCAGTGAGAGGGTGAGCCCTCGGGCGAGCCTGGCGAAGCCGACCCAGCCGGCCACCGACAGCGCCAGGACGACGACCAGCATGCTGCGGTCGAAGAGGCCGGCGATCACGATCGCCAGCAGGATGCCGGGGAAGGCCATCAGGATGTCGATCAGCCGGGAGATCGCGACGTCGGTCCAGCCGGCGAGATAGCCGGCGAGCGTCCCGAAAGCCAGCCCCACCGCCAGGCAGGCGGCCACCACGGAGATCCCGATGATGATCGACGTCCTGGCGCCGTAGACGAGCTGGCCGAGCATGTCCCGGCCGGCGCCGTCGGTGCCCAGGAGGGCGACCGTGCCGTCCGATCTGACCGCCCCGATCGGCAGCAGCCGGTCGGCCACGCTGGTCGCCACCGGGTCGTAGGCGATCAGCAGCGGGCCGATCAGGCCGACGACCAGGTAGACGGCGAGCACGACGGTGGCGACCGCGGCGACGGTCGGCGTGGACCTCAGGCGTACGGGCCACAACCGTGGCCGGGCGGTGATCGCGCTCATGCCTTCGCCCCCAGCCGCACTCGCGGGTCGAGCCGGGCGGCGATCAGGTCCGCCGCGACGTTGCAGCAGACCACGATGACCGCGATGAGGAGCACCGCGGCCTGCACGATCGAGTAGTCGCGGTTGGTGACCGCCGTCACCAGCAGCGAGCCGAGGCCGGGCCAGGTGAAGACGCTCTCCACGATCACCGCGCCGCCCAGCAGCGTGCTCACGTGCAGCGCGCCGACGGTCACGACGGGGGTCGCCGCGTTGCGCACCACGTGCCCGGTCACCACTTCGCGGGTGCTGAGCCCTTTGGCGTACGCCCGCTGCACGTAGGGCTCCGCCATGGTGTCGGCGACGCTGCTGCGGGTGATCCGGGTGAGCAGCGCGGTGAAGGGGGCCGCGAGCGTGAGCGCGGGGAGCACGATGTGCGCCGGGGTGCCGACGCCGGCGCTGGGCAGCAGCCTGAGCTGCAACGCCATCACCAGGATCAGCATGATGCCGATCCAGAACGGCGGCATGGAGTAGAGGGTGAGGGCGAACCCGGAGATCCCGCGGTCGATCCACCGGCCGCGGTAGGCGCCGGCCAGCGCTCCGAGCACGACGCCCGCCATCGCGATGACGGTCGCCGTCAGGGTGAGCTCGACCGAGGCCGGCAGCCGGGACAACACCAGCTCGACCGCCGGCTGCCCGAAGCGGTAGGACTCCCCGAAGTCGAGCGTCACCAGCTGGGTCAGATAGTGCCAGTACTGCACCGGCAGCGGCTGGTCCAGGCCGAGCCTGGTCCGGGCGGCCGCCACCTCGGCCGCCGTGGCGTCCGGTCCGAGCAGCACCAGGGCCTGGTCCCCGGGGGCGGCCCGCATGATGAAGAACACGAGGGTGGCGGCGCCGAAGATGATCAGCACTCCGGTCGCCGCCGTGCGCAGCGCGTACCTGGTCATCGCCGCACCACCCGGCTGATCGAGTTGCCGCGCACGTCGGTGCACGGCACGACCAGCTGAAGGGGCGGCTGCTCCGCGCCTTCGAGCAGGTTGACCAGCAGCTGCACCGCGGCCCTGCCGATCTCCACGCGGGGGATCTCGAACGACGTCCAGATCCTGGTGGCGGTCGGCGGCGGTGCGGAGCCCAGGAAGGCGACCGACAGGTGGTCGGGGATGCGCACGCCGGCCGCCTCGGCGACCTCGGCCAGGGCGAGGCCGGTGGCGTTGTCCTCGGAGGGCTCGACCACGACCGCCGTGACCCCGTCCCGGACCCATCCGGTGACCCGGTCCGTGCCGATGTCCGCGGCGCCTGAGGAGAACTCGACCACGAGGTCGTCCGGGTGCAGGTTCGCGGCCCGCGCGCCCTGTCGCAGGCCGCGCTCGCGATCGTCGCCCGGCTCGGCTCCGTCGGTCTGCCGCAGGAGCAGGATGCGCCGGTGCCCGAGCGCGGCCAGCTCCTCCACGAGGGCCGCGGTCGGGGTGACGTAGTCGGGGGCGACGTAGGACAGCTCGGTTTCCGAGATGTCGCGCCGGCCGATGAAGACGAAGGGGAAGCCCTCCTTGGCGAGGTTCGCCAGGTCGTCACGGGAGATGTGACGGCCCAGCAGGACGCAGCCGTCGGCCTTCAGCAGCGCGTTGCGCCCTCTGGCGTAGACCCCGCCCTGGGCGGTGTTGGCCGAGGTGAACAGCAGCAGGTCGTAGCCGAGCCGCGCCGCCTCCTCCTCCACCCCGAGCAGGAACGGGTGGTAGAAGTCCCGCTGGTCGACCGGGAACACCGACTCGAACGTGTAGAGCCCGATGGTCTTGACGGTCATCCCGCGCAGCGCGCGGGCGGCGGGGTTGGCGGCGTACCCCAGGTCTTCGATCGCCTGCTGCACGCGCCGGCGGGTCTCCTCGGCCACCGGCACACCGTCTCCCCCGTTCAGCACGAGGGAGACCGTGGCCTGGGAGACCCCGGCCCGCTGGGCGATCTCGACTTGGGTGGGGCGACGGGGCCCCGCTCGTTTGCGCATGGCGATCCACTTGACTAATACGTAACGACTCGGGGGCACTCTAGGGACCCGGAGGGGGTGCACACAAGGGGTAGATTTCCCTAACATTACGTCGAGACAGCGCAAAGCGGGCGCAAAAAGGGGCATCCGCCGCCTCTTGTAAGCCGGATATGACGTCTGTACGATCCACGATCTATACGTATCAACCCGCTTCATGGGAGGTAGGGGCCATGCCCGAGGGCACCGATCGTCGAGCGCTCTTACGAATCGGCGGTGCGGCACTGGGCGCGGCCGCGGCCACCGCGTCATGGGGAGCCTCCCCCGTGGCGGCCGCGACCGCGGACCCGCCGGAAATCGTCACTCCCCAGGAGTTCGGCGCGCTGGCCGACGGGAAGCACGACGACACCGGGGCCATCGAGCAGGCCATCAACGCCCAGCGCACGCAGTACCGGATCGTCGTCTTCCCGCCGGGCACCTACCGGATCACCCGGACCATCGTCATCCCCGACCAGCCCGACGAGAACTACAACCGCATCCAGCTACGCGGTTACAGCACCATGACGAACCGCGCGTCCGTCATCCAGGTGGAGCACGACGGCGTGGGCATCGACGTACGGTGCTCGCTCGCCGCGATCCACGGCCTGGCCTTCGTCGCCCCCGCCAAGACCGAGAACAACCGGGCGCTGCGCTTCGCCGGCGAGGTCAACACCGACGACACCGACGCCGCCATCCTGGAGTGCACGTTCGTGTCGTTCAAGCTGGCCGTCGAGCACGTCGGCCGCGGACTGTACTTCTCGCACAACCTCGTCGCCCTCTGCACCACCGGCATCAGCCTCGCCTGGCCCGCCGATGGCGTCGGCGGCGGCCCCGTCCACGTCCCGCCGTACGGGTTGCGGAAGTGGCTCATCACCAACAACCACTTCCACAGCCCGTTCCAGGCCATCGTCACGGAGGGCGCCGAGGACGCCGACTTCCGCGGCGCGATCATCCAGGGCAACCTGCTCGACATCGGCCGGCGCCTGCTGATCGGCAGCCTCACCAACTCCACCATCAGCGGCAACATGGTGGAGAAAGGCGACAACGGGCCGATCATCGAGATCACCAGCGGGGGCCACAACCTGACGATCTCCGACAACGTCCTCGGCGGGCTCGAACCTCCCCTGAACGACGGCCCGAGCGCCATCCAGTTCTCCAGCGGCGTCACGGCGCAGAACGTCACCATCAGCGGGAACACCTTCAACTGGCTCAACCACTCGCCCATCCGGTTCGAGAACGACGCCAGCAAGATCACCATCGCGAACAACTCGTTCGACCACTGGAACCTCGACGGCAAGTCCGACGCCGCCGCGATCAGGGTGGACGGGAAGGCGACCGCGTTCAGCGTCATCGGCAACGTCATCTCGGCCGACCCCGCCGACCGGCCACCGATCATGACCACCGGCGGGCTGCACGGGTCACACGTGATAGGCAACGCCTCCGCGCACGTACCGCTGGTCGCGGGCACGGTGGGGGCGGACTCGTTCGTGCAGGCCGGCCCTGGCCGGTTCAACCGGATGGAGGTCGCCCAGCCGCTGGGCGCGGCGGCGAAGGTGGTCAGCACCTCGACCGAGAAGCCCACGGTGGGCGAGGACCACTACGGCTCGTTCGTCGTGGAGGGCAACAACGCCAACCCGGGCGTCAAGGGCGGGCTGCGGGTGGTCCCGGTCAACCAGTCGGGATCGGCCGCCACCGAGTTGCTCTGCTCGACCACGAACACCAACGAGCTGGTCTCCATGGCCTCCAGCGCCACCGGGCTGATCCCGCCCGCCGACAACGCGCGCGATCTGGGCAGCCCGGACCGGCGGATGCGCACTGTGTACGCACACCAGGTGGCCCTGGCCGAGCACGCGCCGGGCGCGCTGCCGGACGCGGCCGGCCACGTCGGAGGCGTCGTCATGGTCCGCGACCCGGAGACCGGCAAGCGCGGTCTCGCGTTCTCCGACGGGGACGCCTGGCGCAGCGTCGCGCTCGGCCCGAAGGTCTGACCGGCCGGCGTGGCGCCGATCCGGCTCGCTCCTGACGCCCGGCCGGACGTCTGGCGGGGCGGCCTGGCCTGGACGGAGGAGGGCGGCTGGTGGCAACCGTGGCGGCTGCCGCCCGGCCGGATCGCCACCGCCCACGCTTCCGGCCTGGTCACGCGGGCGCGCATGCCGGCCGGGGTCCGCGCGGTCGTCCGTACCGACGCGAGCGCGCTGGAACTGCGCACCCACGCCGCCGACGACGACGTGACGTCGCTGGACGTCGTCGTGGACGGCGCGTTGTGGCGGCGTACGGCGCTGACGGCGGGGGCGGCGACGAGCCAGGTCTCGTTGCCGCCCGGCGCCAAGGTCGTCGAGGCGTGGTTGCCCCAGTTCGGCGAGCTCCGGACGGGTGCCCTCGTCCTGCACGGCGCGACGTACGCCGCCGCCGTGGACGAGGGCCCCCGCTGGGTCGCGTACGGGAGCTCGATCACGCAGTGCCGCTCGGCCGCCGGCCCGAGCCGGACGTGGCCCGCTCTCGTCGCGCGCCGCCTCGGCTGGGACCTCACCTGTCTCGGCTTCGCCGGGGAGTGCCACCTCGATCCCGTCGCCGCCGGGGCCATCGCGCGTACGCCCGCGGAGGTGATCTCGTTGTGCCTCGGTGCCAACGTGTACGGCGCCGCGAGTTTCGGCCCGCGGACCTTCGCCGGCCAGGTGTCCGGGTTCGTCCAGGCGGTCCGCGACGCGCATCCGCGGGCGCCGATCGCCGTGCTCTCGCCGATCGTCTCACCGGACCGTGAGCGGCTGCCCAACCAGGCGATGATGACCCTCGAAGACGTCCGCCGCGCCGTCACGGACGCCGTGACGACGCTGCGCCGATGCGGCGACACCGGCCTCCACCTCATCGACGGCCCGAGCGTTCTCGGGGCCGGCGACGCCCACCTCCTCCTGCCCGACGGCCTGCACCCCGACGCCGACGGCTACCGCCTCATGGCCGCGCGGCTCGCCCCCCGCCTGGCCGGCCTCCGTCCAGCACCACCACGTCCAGCCACACCAGTGTGACCGCATCGATAAGGTGGCGACGTGGCAACGAGACGCGCCCGTGGGCCCGGAGCCCACCACGAGCAGCGGCGCAACGAGATCGCCGACGCCGTGCTCGCCATCGTCGCCGACCGCGGCCTGGCCGCCGTGTCCCTGACCGAGGTGGCGGCCCAGGCCGGCATCTCGCCCGGCCGGGTGCAACACTATTTCCCGGCGAAGCGGCAACTCATCGAGGCCGCATTCGAGCGGGGCAACGAGCTGTCCAGCGTACGCATCAGGCAGAAGACCGGCTCCGCCCTCGACGCCGCCGACCCCCGCCTGGTGCTCACCACCGTGCTCACCGAGCTCATCCCGTACGACGCCACGACCGAGGCCCACATGCGGGTACGCCAGTCCTTCCACGCCCTCGGCCTCGCCGAGGAGAGCATCGCGGCCAGGCTGCGCATCCTGTACGCCGGACTCCACCGCCGGCTGGCCGACCTGATCAGAAAGGACCAGCGAGCCGGCCGCGTCGCCGCCGAGGTGGACGCCTCCGGCACCGCCCTGTCCCTCGTGGCCCTGGCCGAAGGACTCGCCGCCTACGTGCTGACCGGCGTCGCCCCCTCCGCCGTGGCACGTGACCGGCTGCTGGGCGAGATCACCGCCCTCTACACCCGCACCACCGACCAGGCGTGAGCCGGCGTCACCGATCGGTCAGGATGGGAGAAGCGCAGGTCGGGGAGCCGCCGTTACCGTGACGGTATGGACATCACCATTCACACGACCTTCCTGCCGCACGACGACCCGGAGGCCTCCCTGACCTTCTACCGCGACACCCTCGGCTTCGAGGTACGCAGCGACGTCGGGCAGGGGACGATGCGCTGGATCACGGTCGGCCCGCCCGGACAGCCCGGCACGTCCATCCTCCTGGCGCCCCCGGCCGCCGATCCCGGCATCACCGAGGACGAGCGCCGCACCATCCAGCAGATGATGGCCAAGGGCACCTACGGCTGGATCCTGCTGGCCACCAGGGACCTCGACGGCGTGTTCAGGAAGGTGCGGGCCGGCGACGCCGAGGTCGTCCAGGAGCCGACGGAGCAGGTGTACGGCGTGCGCGACTGCGCCTTCCGCGACCCCGCGGGCAACCTGGTCCGCATCCAGGAAGTGCGCTGAGCGAGTGTAGGCCGTCGACGAGAGGGGTTTGCTCATGTGCCATCCCGCGTGGGGACGCGCGCTCACCACGGCGGAACGCCTGAAGGACCTCGCGCGGCTGCGCCGCGTACGCGACCGCATCGACAGGGAGTACGCCCAGCCGCTGAACGTCGAGGCGCTCGCCCGCGGCGTGCACATGTCAGCCGGGCACCTCAGCCGCCAGTTCCGCCTCGCCTACGGGGAGTCGCCGTACGCCTATCTGATGACGCGCCGCATCGAGCGCGCGATGGCGCTGCTGCGCCGTGGCGACCTCAACGTCACCGAGGTCTGTTTCGCGGTGGGCTGTTCGTCGCTGGGCACGTTCAGCACCCGTTTCACCGAGCTGGTCGGCATGCCGCCCAGCGTCTACCAGCGCCGCGCGGCGGGTGCCGCGGCGGGGATGCCGTCGTGCGTGGCCAAGCAGGTGACGCGGCCGATCAGGACCAGGGAGGCGCCCGTCGCCGAGCCCCAGCCCGCGTGACGACGTGAACCCGGCGCGGCCCGAGCCAGTGATCTCGGGGGTGCGGCGAGGCTTCAGCGAGGACGCGTGACGGCGGAAGGTGTGCGCCAGCTCATAGTGCGCTGCCGGAATGTGTGTCCGAGTCACCTGGTCCAGCGGCCCGGCTGCCACTTAGCGTTCACGGTTACGGCGGTCTGAGCGTGACTCGGGTCACGTCGTGACGCGCGAGGAGGGCGCATGGGAGCAGATCCGGTGGGGAGCGGGCACGGTGCCGCCCCGGGCGGATCCGTCCCCATCCTGCGGGTGCGCGGCCTGAGCAGGGAGTTCCGCGGTTTCCTCGCGGTGGACGGCGTGGACCTGGACATCGCCGAGGGCAGCGTGCACGCACTGGTGGGTCCCAACGGCGCCGGCAAGACCACCCTGTTCAACCTGCTCACCGGGTTCCTGAAGCCGAGCGCGGGCAGCGTGCTGCTGGCGGGCGGCCAGGAGCTGGCCGGGCGCAGCCCCGAGGCGATCACCCGGCTGGGCGTGGCGCGCTCGTTCCAGATCACCAGCCTGTTCGCCGAGCTCACCCCGCACCAGCACGTGGAGCTGGCGCTGGCGAGCCCCACCGGTCTCGGCTGGCGGTTCTGGCGTTCCGACCGGGCGCTGGCCCGCTTCGCGGAGCGCGCCGAGGAGTTGCTCGACCAGGTCGGGCTCTCCGGCCACGGCCATGTGCCCGCGGGTTCGCTGCCGTACGGGAGCAAACGGGCGCTGGAGCTGGCGCTGGCCCTCGCCCTGGACCCCAAGGTGCTGTTGCTCGACGAGCCGACGGCCGGGATGGGCGTGGAGGACGTCGACCGTACGAGCGAGCTCGTCCGCAAGATCCGCGCGGGCCGGACCGTGGTTCTGGTCGAGCACAACATGAACGTGGTGGCCAGCCTGGCCGACCGGGTGACCGTCCTGCAGCACGGCAAGGTGCTGGCCGAAGGCCCGTACGCCGAGATCCGCCACGACCCGCGGGTCATCACCGCCTACCTCGGAGACTCTCATGCTGCGCGTTGACCGGCTGTCGGCCTGGTACGGCGAGGCGCAGGCCCTGCGCGAGGTGTCGATGCGGGTGGACGAGGGCGAGATCGTCACGCTGGTCGGCCGGAACGGCGCGGGCAAGACCACGCTGCTGCGCTGCCTGATGGGGCTGCACGGCACGTACGGCAGGACCACGGGCACGGTGTCGCTGTTCGACGAGGACATCTCCGGCCTGGCCCCGCACCGCAGGGCCCGCCACGGCCTGGGCTTCGTCCCCGACGACCGGGGCGTGTACGCCACCTTGTCGGTCGAGGAGAACCTGCTGCTCCCGCCCGTGACCAAGGGCGGCCAGGAGCCGTGGCCGCTGAAGCGCGTGTACGAGACGTTCCCGCCGCTGCGCGAACGCCGTCGGTTCCCCGGGACGAAGTTGTCGGGCGGTGAGCAGCAGATGCTCGCGCTGGCCCGTGTGCTGCGCACGGGCGCCCGGCTGTTGTTGTGCGACGAGCCGACCGAGGGCCTGTCGCCGCTGATCGTCCAGCAGATCGGCGAGATCCTGCGCGAGGTCAAGGCGGCCGGGGTGACGGTCCTGCTCGTCGAGCAGAACGTGCACTTCGCCGCCACCGTCGCGGACCGCCACTACCTGCTCGCCGAGGGCCGGATCGTCGAGTCGCTGGACAACGACCAGGTCCGCGAACGCGAGCACGAGTTGCTCGAATACCTCGGGATCTGACGACCACGACGCTGGGGAAACAGAGGAGATGCCTGAATGAGAGTCACAGGCTGGGGCGGCTGCCTGGCCGCCACAGGGCTGCTGCTGGCCGGATGCGGCGGCGGTCCTGGCGGTGGCGACGAGAAGATCAGTGACGGCAAGGTGGTGCTGGCCGTGCTGAACGACCAGTCGGGCATCTACGCCGACACCTCGGGACGTCAGACGATCGAGGCCGTCAAGATGGCGGTGACCGACTTTCAGGCGAAATATGGTGACAAGGCGGCGTCCAAGACGATCGAGGTCAAGGACGCCGACCACCAGAACAAGCCCGAGATCGCCAACTCCAAGGCGCAGGAACTCTACGACCGGCAGCAGGCCGACGTGATCCTCGACGTGCCGACCTCCTCGGCCGCGTTCGCCGTCGCCACCATCGCCAAGAACAAGAAGAAGGTGTTCATCGACGTCGGCGCGGCCAGCACCGAACTCGAGGGCAAACAGTGCAACAAGTACACCTTCCACTACGGCTACAACAGCTACATGCTGGCGCACGGCACCGGCGCCGAGGTCACCAAGGACGGCTCCAAGAACTGGTACATCGTCTACCCCGACTACGCGTTCGGGCAGGACATGCAGAAGACCTTCAGCGCGGCGATCAAGGAAGCGGGCGGCACCGTGGTCGCGTCCGACCCGACGCCGTTCCCCAACGACAACTTCTCCACGTTCCTGCTCAAGGCGCCGAACCTGGACCCCAAGCCGCAGGTGATCGGCACGATGCAGGCCGGCGGTGACCTCGTCAACCTGGTCAAGCAGTACAACGAGTACAAGCTGCGCGACAAGGGCGTCGGGCTCGCGGTCGGGCTGCTGGCGCTCAGCGACATCCACTCGCTCGGGTCGGACGCCCTGGCCGGGACCCGCTACACCGACATGTGGTACTGGAACGCCGACGAGAAGTCCCGCGCCTGGGCCGACAAGTTCCACGCCAAGACCGGCAAGCGGCCCACCGCCAACATGGCGGCCAACTACTCGGCCGCCCTGCAGTATCTAGAGGCCGTGCAGCGCGGCGGCACCGACAACTCCGACGAGGTGGTCAAGCAGCTGGAAGGCCACAAGATCGAGGACATGTTCGCCCGCAACGCCACCATCCGCGCCCAGGACCACCTGCTGCTGCACGACGCGTACCTGTCGGAGGTCAAGCCGTCCAGCGAGGTCAAGGAGCCGTACGACTACGTGAAGGTCCTCAAGACCATCCCGGCGTCGGAGGCGTTCCAGCCGCGGCCCGACCCCGCCTGCAGGCTGTAGGCGGCCGGCGTGCTCCAGCAGGCGTTCAACGGGCTGGTGGGCGGGGCCTTCTACGCCCTGCTCGCCCTCGGCCTGTCCGTCATCTTCGGCATGCTCGGCGTGGTCAACCTGGCCCACGGCGCCTTCTACATGCTCGGCGCCTTCGGGGCGTTCATCGCGCTCGACGCGTTCGGACTGAACTTCTGGATCGCCCTGCTGCTGGTGCCGCCGCTGCTGGGCGTCGCCGGAATCGTGCTGGAACGGCTGTTCATCCGGCGGCTGACGCCGCTCGACCCGCTCTACAACTTCCTGTTCACGTTCGGGCTCGCGTTGATCCTCCAGGACCTGGTCAAGCGGGAGTACGGGGTGAGCTCGCAGCCCTACCCGAGGCCGCAGGAGCTGGACGGCACGGTCGACCTCGGGCTGTTCACCTACCCGGCCTACCAGGTGTTCGTGCTGGCCGTGTCGGTGCTGATGTGCGTCGCCGTGTGGCTGGTGCTCACGCGCACCCGGGTCGGGATGATCGTCAGGGCCGCGACCGAGCGGCCCGAGCTGACCCGCGGGCTCGGCATCGACGTCGGCCGGTGGGTGACCCCGGTGTTCGGCTTCGGCATCGCGCTGGCCGCGTTCGCCGGCGTGCTGGCCGCGCCGATGCGGGCGGTCAACCCGCTCATGGGCGCCGACCTCATCATCACCGTGTTCGCGGTCGTGGTGATCGGCGGCCTCGGCTCCGTGTTCGGCTCGGTCGCGGCCGGCTTCGCCGTCGGGCTCGTGTCGGCCCTCGGCAACCTGTACGTGCCGGCGCTCTCGCAGATCCTGGTGTTCATCCTCATGGCCGTCGTGCTGCTGTGGCGCCCGGCCGGGCTGTTCGGACGCGAGGAGGCGTTCCGGTGATCCTGACCAGGCTGGCCCGCTCGGGCCGGGGCGGATGGCTGCTCCTCGTCGCCGGGCTCGTCGCCGCCTTCGCCCTGCCGTGGCTGATCTACCCGCCGGTGGCGCTCGACATCGCCTGCTGGGCGTTGTTCGCCGCGTCGGTGGACCTGCTGCTGGGCTTCACCGGGCTGCTGTCGTTCGGGCACGCCGCGTTCTGGGGCGGGTCGGCGTACTGCACGGGCCTGATCGCGCTGCACACCGGGATGCCCTTCCCCGTCGCGATCGCGGGCGGCGCGGTGTTCACCGCGCTGCTGGCGCTGCCGATCGGTTTCCTGTCCGTACGGCTCAGCGGCATCTATTTCGCCATGGTCACCCTGGCCTTCGCCCAGATGATCTATTTCGTGGCCAACCAGTGGAGAGACGTCACCGGCGGGGAGAACGGCCTGCAGGGCATCCCGCGCGAGTTGTTCGGGCTCGACCTGTCCGACTCGTTCTTCTTCTACTACGCGGGCCTGCCGTTCGTGCTGGCCGGGCTGTTCGCCGCCTGGCGGATCGTGCGTTCGCCGTTCGGACGGGTGCTGGTGTCCATCCGCGCCAACCCCGACCGGGCGCGGGCCCTCGGCTATCCGGTCGACCGTTACAAGCTCCAGGCGTTCGTCCTGTCCGCCGCGCTCGCCGGCACGGCCGGCGGGGTCTTCTCCGTCGGCCACGGTTTCGCCTCGCTCGAAGGCGTCTACTGGACCACCTCCGGGCAGGCCGTGATGATGGTGATCCTCGGCGGGATCGGCACGTTGTGGGGCGGCGCCATCGGCGCGGCCCTGATCGTCCAGCTCCAGGACTTCCTGGCCACCGCCGGGTTCGCCGAGACCGGGATCATCACGGGCACCATCTTCATCGTGGTCGTGCTGCTGTTCCGCCGCGGCATCTGGGGAACCGCCCGCCACCTGCTGATCACCCGTCGTACGCCCGCCACGCCCGCCGACGTGGCCGCCGAACCCAAGAAGTCCGTCGACACCCCGGTCTGACCGCGCGCGCCGAGGGTGGAAATCGCACCCGCCTGGCGTTTCGGGTGCCACAGGTCTTGACTAGTGCCCATTGTGGAAGCACGAATGTTACAACAATGGGCAAGTCATCCTTCAAGCGGCGGTCGGCAGCGTCGGAACCACCGGACGCGTCCTGCGGACGAGCCGGGGTCGGCGGGAGCGAGGGTGTGAACAGGCGCAGTTTCCTCCAGCTTCTCGTCGACGGTGCGCCGCTGCCCCACTACGACGAGGTCCTGCACGACGCGGTGGCGGGCGCCGCCTCACCCGCCGAGATAGCCGATCTGCAGGCCGAGCACACGCTCGCCCTCCAGCTCCGCGACACGCTGGAGAAGCGGCGCAGCCGCCATGAGCAGCAGCGTGCGCTGGTGGAGTGCGCGAAGGAACTTGCGGAGGACCGCAGCGACCCCGACACGATCCTGAGCCTGATCGTGAGCCAGGCGCAGCGGCTGCTCGGCTGCGACATGGCCTACCTGAGCCTCAACGACAACGAGGGCCGGGCGACCTGCATGCAGGTGATGGTGGGCGCGACATCCTCGGCCTGGAAGGACGTCAGGATCCCGTTCGGGATCGGCATCGGCGGCAGGGTCGCCGCGACGGGCACGCCGTTCTCGACGCCCGACTACTTCAGCGACGAACGGCTGACGCACGATCCGGCGGTCGACGCCTCGGTCAGGGCGGAGCGGCAGGTGTCGATCGTCGGCGTACCGCTGCGCACCAACGCCGTCATCGGGGTGCTGTTCGCCTCCAACCGCACTCCGGGCTGGTTCTCCCACGACGCCATCGCCCTGCTCGGCTCGTTCGCCACGCTCGCCGCGACCGCCATCGAGCAGGCGCGGTCGAGGCACGACCGGCAGCAGACGCTGGCGACGCTCCGGCGGGAGAACGCGGCACTCCGGCAGCGCGCTGCCGACCAGGAGAGGGCGGTCGCGGCCCACGACCAGAGCATGGCCATCGTGCTCCGCGGCGGCGGCGTGCAGGAGGTCGTGGCCGCGGCGGGCGACCAGCTCGGCGGCGTGCTGGCCATCTTCGACGAGTTCGAGACGCCGGTCGCCTGGACCCCCGGGGCTTCCGACGAGGTGCTGAAGGCGATGTCCGCCGCGGTGGGCGGTGTCGCCGGCCGCTCCGCCGCCTCCACCCACGACGGGACGTACTGGGTCACCGGCCTCGTCGCCGGCACCGAGAACATCGGCACGCTCGTCTGGGGGCCGCCGACCGCGCCCTCCGAGGTGGGCGACCTGGACAGGCGGCTGCTCGCCAGGGCCGCCGTCGTCGCCTCGCTGCTGCAGCTGTTCAGCCGCAACCTCGCCGCGGCGGAGGCCAGGGTGCGCGGCGAACTTCTCGACGACCTCCTCACGCCCACCCCCCGTACGTACTCGTCGCTGGCCGAACGGGCGCTGCGGATCGGCTACCAGCCGCAGAAGCGGCATGCCGTGGTCGTCGCGCACATCCGGGCGGAGAACCGGCGCAGCCTCGCCTCCGTCGCCTCCGACCTCGCGGCCGCCCGCGACGGCCTGAGCACGGTACGCGACGGCCAGGCGATCCTGGTCGTGCCCTCCGACGACCCGTCGCTGACCGGCCGCCAGACGGCACGCTCGATGACCACGCGGCTCGGCTCGCCGGTCACCGTCGGCGCCGCGGGACCGGTCGACGACCCGGCCGACCTGCCGAGCGCGTACGCGGAGGCGCTGGCCTGCGTACAGGCTCTGCTCCGGCTCGAACGGGTGGGAGCCGCGGCCACGGCAGACGACCTCGGGTATGCCGGGCTGCTGCTGGGCGACGGCGCGTCCGCGGTGCGCTTCGTGGCGCGGACGCTCGGGCCGGTCATCCGGCACGACGAGCAGCGCTCCACCGCGCTGATGGAGACGCTCGAAACCTACTTCGCCACCGGGCAGAGCCTCGTCGCCAGCGCCAAACGCCTGCACATCCACCCGAACACCGTCACCCAGCGGCTCGACCGGGTCAGACGCCTGCTCGGCATGGACTGGAACAGCCCTGACCACACGCTGGAGGTGCAGCTGGCGCTGCGGCTGCACCGGCTCCGCCGCGAACTGGACGACTGACACCGCCGGTCGCGGCGGCCCGCCACGAGACCGTGACACCGTACGAATGGGCGCGGGCCATGCGCGCGGCCATCGGCGGAACGCTGGTGAGCATCGACGACGACGTGCACGGCTCGGCGGCGCAGGTGCCCGGCTGCGCCGCGAAGGTGATCGCCTACTTCGAGACCGGCAGGCGCACCACCACGTGCCCGGGAAAGCCGGCTCAGCAGACCTTGTAAGACTGCCGCGAGGAGTTGTACGCGCAGGAGTCGATCAGTTTCCCGGCCGGGTTCCGCAGGTAGGCGGTGTCGCTGGTCTGGTTCCAGATGTAGGCCAGCGTGCCTCCGCTCCTGCCCCAGTAGCGGGTGGTGCTGGTGTTCTTGCCCCTGCCGGTGCGCAGGGTGACCGTTTTCCCGGCCCTGAGGGTGAACGTGCCGAACCTGTAGATGTGGTCCTGCCTCCTGGTCGCGTCGCGCACGGTCCAGCCGGCGAGGTTGACGGCCTTCCTCGTCATGTTCCTGATCTGCACGTACTCGCCGTTCAGGCTGCTGTTCGCGCCGTAGTCCGGTGAACCGGGCGAGTCATAGTAGATCTTGGTGATCCGGACGGCGGGAGCGGCGGCGTAGGCGGGCTGTGCGGCGGTGACGGCGGACGCGGCTAACAGGGTGGCGGTCAGCAGGGATCGGGTACGCACGGGGACAACTCCCGGGGTAGTGGGACATGATGTGGAACGATCCTATGGATGACCAGTTGGCCTGGATGGACCGCTCCCATATCGGTTTGGTGTCCCATGGGCGGCTTGACTCCGGGTCGACGCACGCGTGCAGGTGCGGCCAACGTCCTGTACGTGCACGGTCCCGGCGGAATCGGCAGGTCGGCCCTGTTACGTCGTTTCGCGTGCGAGGCGCCACGATGGCGGGCCGTGCGGTGTCCCTGGTGGACGGGCGCACGCTGGAGCCGGCTCCGGCGGCGTTCGAGGCCGGGGCCGGCCGGGTGCTCCGTGATGCGGACACGGTGCTGCTGTTCGGCTGGCCGGTTTTTGGTCCCTTCACTGTCCACTTCCGAGCGAACCTGTGAGCAGGAACGATGGGCCTGTCCGTCTACGGTCGAGCCGACGCGGAGGCTGGGTGCGGCGTTCCCAGGAGGACCGCGGCCTTCTCCCGCGCACCGCCCCGGCCGAAGGTGGAGCGCATGAGCAACGCGCCCACTGTGTCGACCTCCGCCGTGTCGACCTCCGCCGTGTCGACCTCCGCCGTGTCGACCTCCGCCGTGTCGACCTCCGCGCCGAAGGCCGGCCGCCGACGGTGGCTCCTGCTGCCGGCCGCGCTGGCCGCCGGCCTCGTCATCCACGCCGTACACCCGCAGGTGACCGGCCACCCCGTAGCCGGCACGACCGCACAAGGAGCACAGCCGATGGCAGGACCCGGCGCGTTGGTGGTCGCCGACGCCACCGTCCACGTCACACCGTCACGGACGGTACGCGGGGAGTTGTGGGCCGAGAACGGAAGAATCACCCACGTCGGCCCGCGCGAGGAAAGATCATCCCGTCCGGCCGGGGCCCGGGTGATCGAGGCGGACGGTGCGTACGTTGTCCCGCTGCTCGTGGACTCCGCGGTACGCGCACAACCCGCACACCAGCGCGGCCACTACGACCTGACCGTCGGCAACCCGGCCACCTTCGCCGTCACGCGGGCGCGCGCCAGCGAGTCCCAGATCAGGCAGATGCTGATGATCCAGCCGCGCGACCTGCTCGCCATCACCACATCCGGACATGTCCAAGCATGGCAAGGCCGGCCCACCGACCCCGCCGGCACCTCCGCCGGAGAGCGCCGGACCTGGCACGGAGTCTGGGTCGACGACTCTCATGAGCTGGAACAGCACCTGCTCCCCGACGGGCGCTACACCGAGACCCGCCACGGCCGGACCGACGCCTACACGGGCAGATACTGGGCCCGCGACGACCGCGTCACCTACCTCGACGACACCGGCTTCTGGGCCTTCGGACAAATGGTCGACGGCGTACTCCACCATTCCGGCTTCGTCATGCGCAAACGCCCCGGGTGATCGTCTAGGGGAGCAGGTCGTTCAGCTGGGCATGGTCCATGAGCGGTGACACGTCGCCGTACCACCTCGCCTCTCATGACGGTGGCCGGCGTGCTGTCCCACCTGCGCTGGAAGGGGATCCACATGGTCGAGGAGACCGCCAGGCACGCCGGCCACCTCGACACGATCCGCGAGCCGCTCGACGGGAGGAAGGGCTACTACTGAAGCCCCAGGACCTCGGCGGGTTCGGCGATGATGCGCTGGATAATCATCCCGGCGGCCCCCAGCACCGCCGCGTCCGGGCCGGTCCCCGAGACCACCAGCGCGGGCGGGGCGCCGCGCATGTGCGCCAGCCGGGTCCCCAGCCCGTCGGCCACCGGCCCTTCCAGCCAGGGGAACACCGGCGCGAAGACCCCGCCGAGCACGATCATGCCCGGGTCGAGCAGGTGCACGGCCGAGGTGAGCGCCACGCCGAGGGCGTGCCCGGCCCGCTCGCACGTCTCCCGCGCCCGCCGGTCGCCCGACTCCAGCCGCGACACCAGCTCGGAGACCGAGTCCAGCTTCCCGAGCAGCGTGTCCTGCCCGGCGTAGACCTCCAGGCAGCCCCGGCCGCCGCACCGGCACGCGGGCCCGTCGGGCACGACGACCACGTGGCCCAGCTCGCCCGCCAGCCCGAAGGTGCCCCTGAACAGGCTGCCGGCCACGACGAGCCCGGCCCCGATGCCGATCTCGCCCGAGACGTAGAGGAAGTCCGTCTCCCGCGCGCCGAACCACAACTCGCCGAGCGCCGCCAGGTTGGCCTCGTTGTCGATGGCGAACGGCAGGTCGACGAGGTCGCCCACCCGTACGTCCCGCCATCCGAGGTGCGGCGCGCTGCGCAGCGTCTCGCCCTCGACGGTGCCGGGCACGGCGAGCGCGGCGCCGATGACCCGCAGCCCGTCCGCCTCGGCCTCGGCGATGGTCTCCTTGGCCAGGTCGCGCAGCAGGTGCAGGATGTGCTCGGGGTCGGAGTTGCGGTTGTCGGCCGGGCGGGTGCGGCGCAGGCGTACGGTGCGGGTCAGGTCGACCACGCACGCCGCCAGATAGTCGATGTTGATCTCCAGCCCCAGCGTGACCACCCGGTGGCCGCTCAGACTCACGGCGACGCCCGGCCGTCCCCGCTCGCCGCCCCGTACGGCGCCGCGCTCGGTCACCACCCCCGCTTCCAGCAGGTCGGCGACCAGGCTGGACACGGTGGTCTTGGTGAGCCCGGTCAGCTCGGCGAGCGCGGCGCGGGTGTGCGGGCCGGACCGATGGATCTCCCCGAGTACTACGGCCAGGTTACGGGCACGCATGGAATCATGACGGACCCCTCTTGACGCGACCATGCTCACCTCCTCAGGATTATGTACAGATTATGGACTAAAGGCCAAAAGGACGCACCATGACCGCATTCACGCCCACCCCCGACGATCGCTTCACCTTCGGCCTCTGGACCGTCGGGTGGCAGGCCCGCGACCCGTTCGGCGACGCCTCCAGGCCGCCGCTCGACCCGGTCGAGAGCGTGCACCGCCTGGCCGAGCTCGGCGCGTACGGCGTCACCTTCCACGACGACGACCTCCTCGCGGTCGAACCCGACCGCGACAAGGCCATCGCGGCGTTCAGGAAGGCCCTCGACGAGACCGGCATGAAAGTGCCGATGGCCACCACCAACCTCTTCACCCACCCGGTCTTCAAGGACGGCGCGTTCACCAGCAACGACCGCGACGTACGGCGCTACGCCCTGCGCAAGGTCATCCGCAACATCGACCTGGCCGCCTCGCTGGGCGCGAAGACGTACGTCTGCTGGGGCGGGCGCGAGGGCGCCGAGTCCGACGCCGCCAAGGACGTCAGGGCGGCCATGGAGCGCTACAAGGAGGGCCTGGACCTGCTCTGCGCGTACGTCCGGGAGCGCGGCTACGACCTGCGCTTCGCCCTGGAGCCCAAGCCCAACGAGCCCCGCGGCGACATCCTGCTGCCCACGATCGGCCACGCCCTGGCGCTGATCAACGAGCTGGAGCACCCGGAGATGGTGGGCCTCAACCCCGAGGTCGGCCACGAGCAGATGGCCGGGCTCAACTTCGTGCACGGCATCGCCCAGGCGCTGTGGCACGGCAAGCTCTTCCACATCGACCTCAACGGCCAGCACGGGCCGAAGTACGACCAGGACCTGATCTTCGGCCACGGCGACCTCAAGAGCGCCTTCTTCCTGGTCGACCTGCTGGAGAACGGCGGCTACGACGGCCCCCGCCACTTCGACTACAAGCCGCTGCGCACCGAGGACCCCGAGGACGTGTGGGCGTCGGCGGCGGCGAACATGCGCACCTACCTGATCCTCAAGGAGAAGTCCCGCGCCTACCGGGCCGACCCGGAGGTGCGGGAGGCCCTGCGCGCCTCCCGCGTGGACGAGCTCGCCCAGCCCACCCTCGCGGCCGGTGAGACGTGGACCGACCTGGCGGGCGACGACTTCGACCCCGAGGCCGCGGCCAGGCGCGGCTTCCACTTCACCCGGCTCAACCAGCTCGCGCTCGAGCACCTCATGGGGGTACGCGGATGACCAGACCCATCAGTGTCCAGCTCTACACCGTCAGGGAGCCGCTGACCGCGGACCGCGACGACGTGCTACGGCGGATCTCGGAGATCGGCTACACCGCGGTCGAGCCGTACGATCCCACCTCCGACCCCAAGGGGTTCCGCCAGGTCGCCGACGACCTGGGGCTCAGCGTGTCGAGCACGCACGCGGGCGCCCTGCTCCGGCAGGAGCCCGCCGAGGTCTTCGACGCGGTCGCCACGCTCGGTACGGACCTGGTGATCGTCCCCGCCGGCATCGCGCACGAGGAGTTCACCACCGCCGACGGCGTCGCCCGTGCGGCCGACCTGCTGAACGGCCTGGCCGAGCAGGCGGCCGGGCACGGGATGCGGATCGGCTACCACAACCACTGGTGGGAGCTGGAGCCGAAGATCGACGGCCGGCACGCCATCGAGGTGCTGGCCGACCGGCTGGCTCCCGAGGTGTTCCTGGAGATCGACGCCTACTGGGCGGCGGTGGGCGGCGCCGACGTGCCCGCCCTGCTGGGCCGCCTCGGGGAGCGCGTGATCGCGCTGCACGTCAAGGACGGCCCGGTGGTCAAGGGAGAGCCGCACACCGCGGTCGGCAGGGGCGTCATGCCCGTGCCTGAGATCCTCGCCGCCGCCCCGGACGCCTGGCGCGTCGTCGAGCTCGACGAGTGCGCCACCGACATCTTCGCCGCCCTGGCGGACAGTCACGCCTATCTCACCTCCTTGGAGAGCCTTTGAGTAACGGCCCCGTCGGCGTCGCCCTCGTCGGCGCCGGAGTCATCAGTGGCCAGTACCTCCGCAACCTCACCTCCTTCCCCGACGTGCGCGTGCTCGCCGTCGCGGACCTCGACGCCGAGCGGGCCGCGACCGTCGCCCGCGAGCACGGCGTACCCGTCTCCGGCGATCTCTCCACGGCGCTCGCGCTGCCCGAGGTGGAGATCGTCGTCAATCTGACCGTGCCGTCCGCGCACGCGGCCGTCGCGCTGGAGTCCCTGCGCGCCGGCAAGCACGTGTACGGCGAGAAGCCCTTCGCCATGGACATGGACGAGGGGGCGAAGGTCGTGGCAGAGGCCGCCAACCGGAGCCTGCGTCTCGGCTGCGCCCCCGACACCTTCCTGGGCGCCGGGCTCCAGTCGGCCCTGCACGCCCTGCGCTCGGGCCTCATCGGCACGCCGGTCGCCGTCGCGGCGGCCACGCAGAGCCTCGGCCCCGAGTCGTGGCACCCCAACCCCGAGTTCTTCTACCAGCCGGGCGGCGGCCCGCTGTTCGACCTCGGCCCCTACTACCTGACCGCGCTCGTGTCCCTGCTCGGCCCGGTCGAGCGGGTCGCGGCCGGCACGCGCAAGGCCCGCGAGCAGCGCGTCGTCGGCTCGGGGCCCAAGGAGGGCACGGTCTTCCCCGTCGACGTCCCCACCCACGTCAACGCCCTGCTGGACTTCCCCGGCGCGGCCACGGCGACGGCGACCTTCAGCTTCGACTCGCCCGTCAACCGCAGGGTGATCGAGGTCATCGGCACGGAGGGAGCGCTGTCGCTTCCCGATCCCAACACGTTCGAGGGTCCGCTGCTGGCGCGCGGCCTGCGCGACACGGACTGGCGCGAGGTGCCCGTGTCGGGCACCACGGTGAGCCGCGGCATCGGCGTGCTGGACCTGGCCAGGTCGCTGCGCGCGGGCACGCCGCACCGGGCGTCGGGCGAGCTGGCCTATCACGTGCTGGAACTCATGTCGGCGATCGCGCAGTCCGGCGAGGCCTCGGAGTTCCGTCCCGTCACCTCCACCACGACCGCACCTGAGCCGCTTCCCGCAGACTGGGATCCGCACGCGGCCACCCTGTCCTGATCCGCATGCCCTGGTGATCGTTCGACGCCGCGGTCGGCGAGCACGACCGCGGCGTCCCCTTCACCCTGGCCCGGCCCGCGGGCGTTGTCAGGTGGGCCGACGAGCGGCGCAGCGGACGACCGAGACGGACCGGACAAGTATCGCGTTGGCTTGAACCGGCCCGAGCCGCAAGAATGGCGCGATGGTGGAAAGTGCCGAGACCGACTGGGTCTCCAGGTTCGCGGACGAGGTGATCTCCGAGGCGGAGAGACGCGCTCCGGGCAAACCGATCGTCTGCGCATCGGGGTTGAGCCCGTCAGGCCCGATCCACCTGGGCAACCTGCGCGAGGTCATGACTCCCCACCTGGTCGCCGACGAGATCAGGCGGCGCGGCATCGACTGCGTGCACCTGCTGTCGTGGGACGACTACGACCGCTTCCGCCGGGTCCCCGCGGGCATCGACCCGTCCTGGACCGAGCACATCGGCAAGCCGCTGACCTCCGTTCCCGCCCCTCCCGGCAGCGTGCACGCCAACTGGGCCGAGCACTTCAAGGCGCCGCTGAACGAAGCGCTCGAAGAACTGGGCATCGACTGCCACGGCATCAGCCAGACGGAGCAGTACACCTCGGGCGCCTACCGCGAGCAGATCCTGCGGGCGGTGCGTGAGCGGTCGGCGATCGACGCCGTGCTGTCGCGCTACCGATCGAAGCAGGTCGAGGACTATTTCCCGTACAAACCCTACTGCCACCTGTGCGAGCGCGACCTGACGACGGTCACCGCCTACGACGACGAGACCACCGAGCTGGCCTACACCTGCGAGTGCGGCTTCGGCGAGACGGTCCGGCTGGCCGAGCACGACCACGGCAAGCTGGTGTGGAAGGTCGACTGGCCGATGCGCTGGGCGCACGAGGGCGTGATTTTCGAGCCGTCCGGGGTCGACCACCACTCCCCCGGCTCCGCCTGGGTCGTCGGCGGCCAGATCGTGGGCGAGGTGTTCGGCGGCAGGCAGCCGATCGGCCCCATGTACGCGTTCGTCGGCATCACCGGCATGGCCAAGATGAGCAGTTCCAAGGGCGACGTGCCGACCCCGGCCGACGCCCTGGAGATCATGGAGGCGCCGGTGTTGCGCTGGCTGTACGCCCGCCGCAAGCCCCAGCAGTCCTTCAAGATCGCCTTCGACCAGGAGATCCAGCGCCTCTACGACGAGTGGGACGCACTGGGCCGCAAGGTCGCCACCGGTCAGGCCCAGCCCGCCGAGCTGGCGGCGTACAAGCGCGCGGTCGGCACCGCCGCCGGCCCGCTGCCCGCCACGACGCACCCGGTCCCCTACCGCACACTGGCCTCCGTCCTCGACATCACGACGGGGCACGCCGGGCAGACGCTGCGCATCCTGCGCGACCTCGACGCGGTGGCCTCGCTCGACGACGCCCGCCCGCGCCTGGACAAGGCGCAGACCTGGGTCGACGACCACATGCCCGCCGACCAGCGCACCCGCGTGCGCGGCACCCCCGACCAGGAGCTGCTCGACTCGCTCGACCCCGACGCCCGCGAGTCGCTGCGGCTGCTGGCCGACGGCCTCGACGCCTGGACGATCGAGGGCCTCACCACGCTGGTGTACGGCGTGCCGAAGGTCCAGGCCGGGCTGCCGGCCGACGCCAAGGCGACGCCGGAGCTGAAGGCGGCGCAGCGGGCCTTCTTCGCCCTGCTCTACAAGCTGCTGGTCGGCCGCGAGACCGGCCCGAGGCTGCCCACGCTGCTGATGGCCGTCGGCGCCGACCGGGTGCGCAAACTCGTCGGCGCATGAACGACGTCCGGGTCCCGCGGCGCGTGCGCGGGGTCGTCCTGATCACCGGCATCTCGGCCGCCGGCAAGTCCACCGTGGCGCAGGCCCTGGCGGAGCGGCTGCCGCGCTCGGCCCACGTACGCGGTGACGTGTTCCGGCGCATGGTGGTCGGCGGCCGGGCCGAGATGACGCCCGAGGCGCCGGACGAAGCGCTGCGCCAACTCGATCTGCGCTACCGTATCGCGGCACAAACGGCGGATCTGTATTACGAAGCCGGATTCACGCCAATTGTTCAGGACGTCATTCTTGGTAGGAATTTGGAGCGGTTTACGAGAATGGTCCGTTCTCGTCCTCTTCATGTGGTCGTCCTCGTTCCAGACCCCGCCACCGTGGAGCGCCGCGAGCGGGCGCGCGGCAAGAGCGGCTACGCGGGCGGATGGACGATCGCCCAGCTCGACGCCGCACTGCGCGACGAGACACCGCGCCTCGGCCTGTGGCTCGACACGTCGCCGCAGAGCCCGGAAGAAACCGTGAACGAGATTCTTTCTCGGATGAGCGAGGCTGAAATAAAGGACAATTCCCATTAATTCCTGCCCATGCAAGGAATCGTCAAGTGAACTGCATGTGAAAGGGAGGATTTTTCTGCCATGGACAAGCAGCCTTTCGCCGCCAGCGTCAGTGTCATCGTTCCCGCGATGAACGAGGCGGAGAACCTCCCCCACGTGTTCGCCACGCTGCCCGACTGGATCGACGAGGTGATCCTTGTCGACGGCAACTCGACCGACGACACCGTCGCCGTGGCGCGCGAGTCGCGCCCCGGCCTCCGGGTCGTCACGCAGACGCGGCGCGGCAAGGGCAACGCCCTCATCGAGGGCTTCCAGGCCGCCCAGGGCGACATCATCGTCATGATCGACGCCGACGGGTCCACCAACGGCCGGGAGATCCGCTCGTTCGTCGCCACGCTCGTCAACGGCGCCGACTTCGCCAAGGGTTCCCGGTACGCCCCCGGCGGCGGGTCCGACGACCTCAGCCCGATCCGCTCCCTCGGCAACAGGATCCTCACCGGACTGACCAACCTCCTTTACGGCACCCGCTACACCGACCTCTGCTACGGCTACATCGCCTTCTGGACCCGCCACCTCGACGCCCTCGACCTCGACTGCGACGGCTTCGAGATCGAGACCCTCATGAACGTCAGGGCCGCCCAGGCCGGCCTCGTCATCCGCGAGGTCCCCAGCCACGAGCGCTCCCGCATCCACGGCGAGAGCAACCTGAACGCGCTGCGCGACGGCTGGCGGGTGCTCAGGACGATCCTGCGCGAGCGCGGTCGCGGCCGCTCCGTCACGGCACAGGCACAGGTGGCGCTGGCGAAGTGAGCCAGTGGCACTCGCCACACGACAAGTGACATCCTTTGACAATGCGCTACATAGTGATCGGGGCGGGAGCAGTCGGGGGAACCATCGGGGCCCGGCTGTTCCAAGGCGGCCACGACGTTCTGCTCATCGCGAGAGGCGCGCACTACGACACGCTCCACCGTGACGGCCTGCGCCTGATCACTCCCGAATCCGACGAGACCCTCGACATTCCCGCCGCCGACGGCCCCGTGCCCACCCGCGACGGCGACGTGCTGATCCTGGCCACCAAGTCGCAGGACACCGTCGCCGCGCTGAGCCCGTGGCCGACCGGCCTGCCCGTGGTCTGCGCCCAGAACGGCGTGGCCAACGAGCGCATGGCGCTGCGGCGGTTCGAGCACGTCTACGGCATGTGCGTGTGGCTGCCCGCCGAGCACCTGCGGCCGGGCGTGGTGACCGCGAACGGCCATCCGTACTCCGGCATGCTTCATGTCGGGCGTTATCCACAGGGTGTGGACGAACTCGCCGAGCAGATCGCCACCGACCTCGGCAAGCGCGGACTCGTCGGGCGGGCCACCCCCGAAGTGATGCGCTGGAAATACGGCAAACTGATCGGCAACCTGGGCAACGCCGTCGAGGCGCTGCTCGGCCGCGTCGACGGCATGGGCGAGGTGGTCACGCGGGCCAGGGTCGAGGCCATGGCCGTGCTCGACACGGCCGGCATCGCGTACGCGACGAGCGAGGAGGAGGCGGAGGTGCGCGGCCGGCGCGTGGGCATCCTGCCGATCGAGGGCGCCGAGCGCGGCGGCGGGTCGTCGTGGCAGAGTCTGGCCAGGGGCAGCGGCTCGATCGAGACCGACTACCTCAACGGCGAGATCGTCCTGCTCGGCCGGCTGCACGGCGTGCCCACCCCGGTCAACGAGGTGCTGCGGCGGGAGGCCGACCGGGCCGCCCGCGAGAAGCTGCCGCCCGCATCGATGCGGCTGGAGACGCTGCGGGCCCTCATCGACGAGCGTTGCGCAACCTGATCCCGCTGAACTCCAGCGAACTCGCCGTCACCTCGTTCCAGAACGGCCACAGGTCGGCCATCACCCTGAGCTGGATGCCGGCCTCCTCGTGCAACTCGAACACGTCGCCGACCCGCTCGGGCGAACCCAGCGGCGTCACGGGCACCGTCGCCACCATGGCGTGCGGCGGTTCACCGACGGGCTTGAAGTCGTCGTCGGGGAGCCGGTAGGCGTAGAGCCGTACGTCCATCATGGCCGCCAGCCAGCCGTACTCGACGGCGTGGACCCGATCACCGCAGCCCGCGCCGACGATCCGGTCGAGATCCTCCTGAGTGGTGCGCGGCCCGGCCCACGCCATCGCCCGCGGGCAGGCCCGGGGGAACCAGTAGTCGGGGCACCGGTCATGGCCGACCGCCCACACGTAGGGCTCGCTCCGCACCGACGTCGGCGCGACACGGGGCACGAACCGCTCGATCGTCGGGTCCTCGGAGAAGTGCAGCACCTCGCCCGGTCCAGGTCTCATGAACGCCATCATGGCGCATACCCCGCCGCCGCAGGGGCAGGGGAAACCCGCTCTGACGACAAGGGGTGAGTTTGGATGATCTTTTTAGGTGTGCTCCTGGTCCTGCTCGCCGGCGCCGCCGTCGCACTGGTCCTCACCGAGGAGAGCGCCAGGTACATCCTGTTCGGATACACGTTCGAGCCGAATCACCTGGAGATGTTCCTCGCCGGTGCGGCCGTCGCGGCCGTCCTGCTCGTGGGCTTCTGGCTGATCGGCTCGGGCTCGCGCAGGACCGCCAGGCAGCGCCGCAGGCTGCGCAGCGCCAAGGCCGAGGCCTCCAGCCGGGTGGCCCGGCTGGAGGACGAGAAACGGGATCTGGAACGCAAGCTCGAACACGACGGCACCTCCGGTGACCGGCTCGTGTCGCGCGGCCCCGAGACCACGCGTCCGTGACGCCGGTCAGGCGTCCACGCTCTGGCGTGAGGGCAGCAGGTTGCCTTCACGCCAGAGCGCGTACGCCGTGATCAGCGCGCCGAGCCCTTCCCAGAGCCCGACGCCGAAGAACTTGCCCGGCGCCGCGCCCGTCAGCACCAGCGTGGTGAACACCCCGAACGTCACGAGCCTGAACGGCACCGTCCAGCGGAAGAACGGGGTGTAGTTCGCCGAGGCCGCGAAGACGTAGTAGACGCCCATGTTGACGGCCGCCATCGACGAAGCGGCCATGTAGACCAGGGTGTAGTCTCCCGGCGGCCTGGTGTCGAGCACCTCGAAACCCAGCATGACCAGCAGGGTGCCGGGAGAGATCAGACCGAGCAGGCCAAGGGCGAAGGCGAGGAACCCGAAGACCGCGATGGTCCAACCGGAAAAAGAACGCGGGAGACGCACAGAAATCCTTCCAAAGGGGGGTGTACTCTGCGAGGCGATCTCATCATGCACCCGGAGGTCGCATGCCCCCCACGCGTGGCCGCCCCATCGCGCTGAAAATCCTGATTCTTCTCCTCGTCCCGCTGCTGTCCCTCGTGGGCCTGTGGGCGTTCGCCGCGGGCCTGACCGGCGGCGACGGCGTCCGGCTGCTGGCCATCAACGAGCTGGCCGGCAACCTGGCCATCCCGTCCGAGCAGGTCAACATCCACCTGCAGAAGGAACGGCTCGTCTCGACGCAGTTCCTGGCCACCGGCCAGGGCGCGGGCATGGTGGCCGAGCAGCGCAAGCTCACGGACCGGACCCTTGACACGTTCCGCAGGCTGACCAAGGCCCAGCAGGACCTGACCCCGGGCATGACCACGCAGCTCAACGCGCTGAACGCCAAGCTCGGCCAACTGCCCGAGCTCCGTCGCGCGGTGGACGGCGGCACCGTCAGCCCGCTCGACATCGTCGAGGGCTACAGCCAGATCGTGGACGCGTCCTTCCGCATGTACGACGCCATGGTGCTGGTGCCCGACATGGCCCTCTACAAGCAGGCCAAGGCGATCACGATGCTCGGCGAGGCCAAGGACATGCTCTCCAGGGAGCAGGCCGTGATCGCGGTGGTGCTCGCCAAGGGCAAGGTCGAGCCCAGGGAACGGGGGGCGTTCACGGCCATGGTCGCCACCCGGCGGCTGCTGTACGCCCAGGCGCTCAACCACCTGGACGACGAGCTGCGCGGCCCGTACGAGCGGCTGGCCTCCTCGCCGGTCTACCTGGAATTCACGCGCACCGAGGACGCCATCCGCGGGCAGCAGACCACCATCAGCCTCCCGCCCACGGCGGCCACCTGGTCCGTGGACGCCCAGAACCTGTGGCGGGCCGTCGAGCGCAACCAGAGCGCGGCCGTCCAGGGCATCACCCAGCGGGTCACGCCGACGGCCATCGGCACGCTGGTCAAGCTGGGCGTGGCGGGCGGCGTGGGCCTGGTCGCCGTCGTGGCCTCGATCGTGCTCTCGCTGCGCTTCCGCAGGCGCCTGGTCAGCGAGCTGGCCGGACTCCGCGACGCGGCCACGGAACTGGCCGAGGTGCGGCTGGCAGCGTTGATCAAGCGGCTGCGCGGGAACGTGGACCCGCCCACGCCCGAGGAGGTGGCGCCGCTGCAGGTCAAGACCAGCACCTCCGAGGTGAGCGACATCGTCCAGGCGTTCAACGAGGTGCAGTCCACGGCCGTCGAGGCCGCGCTGGGCCAGGCCAAGCTGCGGTACGGCGTCAGCCAGGTCTTCGTCAACCTGGCCAGGCGCAACCAGTCGCTGCTGCACCGGCAGCTGCTGCAGCTCGACAGCATGGAGCGAGCCACCGAGGAGCCCGAGACGCTGGCGGACCTGTTCAAGCTCGACCACCTCACCACCCGCATGCGCCGGCACGCGGAGAGCCTCATCATTCTGTCCGACCAGGCGCCGGGGCGCGGCTGGCGCAACCCGGTGGCGGTGCACGACGTGCTGCGCGCGGCCGTGGCGGAGATCGAGGAGTACGAGCGGGTCGAGGTGCTCCAGCCGCCGCCGGTCTCGCTGCTGGGCTCGGTGGTCACGGACGTGGCCCACCTGATGGCCGAGCTGGTGGAGAACGCCACGCTGTTCTCGCCGCCGCAGACCAAGGTGGACGTGCGCAGCTCCAGCACCGCGCACGGCCTCATGATCGAGATCGAGGACCGCGGCCTCGGCCTGCCCCGCATCGAGCTCGACGAGCTCAACGACCGGCTGTCGAAGGTGCCGGAGTTCGACCTGGCACAGAGCGACCGGCTCGGCCTGTTCGTGGTCGGCAGGCTGGCTTCCAGGCACGGCATCAAGGTCACCCTGGCGCCCTCACCGTACGGTGGGCTGACCGCGATGGTCGCCCTGCCCTCGTCGCTCCTGGCCGACCAGCCGGTGCTCAGCGGCCGCTGAGGGGCCGCTGAGGCGGGGCCCATGGGGCCCACGGCGTCGCAGACGGGGTCACCTCCACGCCGGACACGGTGATCGGTCGGTGCGGCACCCGACAAGGCCACGCCGTCGTTCAGGCGGCGACCGGCTCGCGCGGGACGTACTCGTTCTCGACGTCGGCGGCGTAGACGGCGCGGCGGCACTGGGCGCATCGGTACATGATCGGGCCCTCGTCGAGCTCGTTGTGGCACCGCGGGCAGTTGACGGTCTTCATGGTGCTCCCCCAGAAGTTCTCTTGGTCCTTGTGGAACCCTCATCGAGTTGCGGGCATCCTGCACGCCACTGGATATGACGCCGCTGCGCCGATGGGAGTTGTGCTCTTCGGTACACCGAGCGCGGTAATCTTCCTCGCCCTGCGGTGTAGAGAAGAACATTGTCACGCGTCTACCCGGCGTTCGCCGGTCAAGACACGGGAACAGCCCTGGAATAGTCCAAGGGGGCTAGGCGTTTCATGGGTCAGATGGTGTGGTATGTTCCCACCAAGCGTTGAGCTCAGGCTCCGCTGATCTTCACCCAGTAGCCCCGCCCCGCTTCACGAGGGCCCGGCTCGTCTTCCTTTTCCCGCCGGCCCGTCACGGGTTCGGCGCATTCCCCTGAGGGGTTCATCATGTCTGTGCACACCGTTCCACAGCAGCGTGCCTCCACGTCGGTCCGGCATGTGACCGGCCTTCTGGATGTACGCGAAAAATCCGCATTCATTCGGGCGGGCCACCTGCCGGAACCCGGCGACGTCCGCCTCACCCCCGACAAGATCCGCCAGTACGACCTGCGCCCCGGCGACCACGTCACCGCCGCCTTCGCCGGCAACAAGCTGGTCGACGTCGAGTCCGTCAACGGCTCCCCGCGATGGCGGGACCGCCCCCGCTTCGCCGACCTCACCCCCGTCCACCCGACGGAACGGCTCAGCATCGAGACCGAGTCGCTCAGCACGCGCGTCATCGACCTGTTCGCCCCCATCGGCAAGGGGCAGCGCGGCCTCATCGTGGCGCCGCCCAAGGCCGGTAAGACCATGGTCATGCAGGCGCTGGCGGCCGGGATCTCCCGCAACCACCCCGAGGTGCATCTCATGGTCCTCCTGGTGGGCGAGCGGCCGGAAGAGGTCACCGAGATGCGCGCCACCATCGACGGCGAGGTCTTCTCCTCCACCTTCGACCACCCCGACCGCGACCACGCCGCCCTGGCCGAGCTGGCCGTCGAACGGGCCAAGCGGCTCGTCGAGGCGGGGCGGGACGTGGTGCTGCTGCTCGACTCGCTGACGCGGCTCGGGCGCGCGTACAACAACCTGGCGCCCGGCGGGGGGCGCGTGCTCACCGGCGGTATCGACGCCACCGCCCTCTACCCGCCCAAACGTTTCTTCGGCGCCGCCCGCGCCGTCGAGGGCGGCGGCTCCCTCACCATCCTCGCCACCGCGCTGGTCGACACCGGCTCGCGGATGGACAACAGCCTGTACGAGGAGTTCAAGGGCACCGGCAACATGGAGCTGCACCTGACCCGCGAGCTCGCCGAGCGGCGGCTGTACCCCGCCGTCGACCTCGACGCGTCGGGGACCAGGCGGGAGGAGATCCTGCTGCACCCGCAGGAGCGGCAGGTCATCTGGCGGCTGCGCCGGATGCTCACGTCGCAGGAGAAACAGCAGGGGCTCGAGATGCTCGTCGGCAAGCTGCGCTCCACCCCCTCCAACGCCGCGTTCCTCCTCGAAGCGAGCGCGTGACGTACGTGCACCAGAATGGGCGCATGCTGGCTGACATCGTCGACCATCTGATCTGTCCCGTGTGCCGTACGACGCTGCGGATCGACGCGGCGACGGTGCGGTGCGCGCAGGGGCACACGTTCGACGTGGCCAAGCAGGGATACGTGAGCCTTCTGGCCGGCGGGAGGCCGCCGGGCACCGCCGACACCGCCGCGATGGTGGCCGCGCGGGCCGCCTTCCTGGACGCCGGGCACTATGCCCCTCTCGCCGCCGCGATCGCGGAGACCGTGCACGCGCACGTGGCACGGCGGGGAAAACATGAGTACTCCACGGAAACGAATGACGACGCCGGGCCGAGGGCGTACCGTGGGGCGCACATGGAGGCCGGTGACGGCCCGGGGCCGGCCGGCCGCGGGCGCGGGCCGGGCATCGTCGACGGTCGTCGCGCGGAGGGCAGGGCCGCGCCGGTGATCGTCGATGCAGGAGCGGGCACCGGGCACTACCTGGCGGCCACGCTCGACGCGGTGAACGACGGCACCGGGATGGCATTCGATGTGTCGAAGCACGCTGTGCGCCGGGCGGCGCGGGCGCATCCGAGGGCTGGAGCGTTCGTGGCCGACGTGTGGCGGCCCCTTCCGATCCGGGACGGGGTGGCCGACGTGGTGATCGACGTGTTCGCGCCCAGGAACGGGCCGGAGTTCGGCAGGATTCTGCGGCCCGGCGGCGTCGCGGTGGTCGTCACTCCCGCGAAGGCGCATCTGAGCCCGCTGGTCGAGGAGCTGGGCCTGCTCTCCGTGGACGACGAGAAGGAGCGCAGGGTGGCCAGGAGCATGGAGGTGTTCACCGAGCGTGAGCGGCGCTCGGTGGAGTTCGAGATGGAGCTGGCGCACGGTGACATCGCCCGGGTGGTCGGGATGGGCCCCAGTGCGTGGCATACCGACACGGCTACGCTCGATGAGCGAGTTGCCACATTTCTCTCCCGAAACGTCGTGAAAGGACGTCATAAAGTAGTGATCCGCGCGGCGTTTCATCTGTCTATCTACGCGCCCGCACCCCGATCAAGTGCTGTTCCTTGACGGGCCGACGTTACCGATGTTACTGATGGGGCATTTAGTCCGAAATTCCCCCACATTTCCTAAGTATTTCCTCGGCACAGGCGCAATACTGGACGACATCCATCGCCCCGAGGCGAGGGACCTCAGATGGAGGGAGCGCGCCGGATGAAGGCGGAGGAACGCTGGCAGGCCAGGTTCCGGGCCTCGCGTATGACGCTGCCGTCCTGGGCACGTCAGGCACCCAACCGCTCCATCTACCGTTCCAACGCCACAGGAACGTGGCAGGTCTACGCGTGGGACCGCGTGTCGGGCGCCACCCGCCAGGTCACCGACCGTCCCAGGGGCGCGGTGTACGCCGCCATCGACCCGACGGGCCAGTGGATCTACTGGTTCGCCGACACCGAGGGCGACGAGTTCGGCACGTGGTGGCGCCAGCCGTTCAACGGCGGCCCCGACGAACCGGTCGCCCCCGACGTACCGCCGGGCCAGCCCGGCGGCATCGCCCTGTCCGCGACGGGACTCGCGGCGATCAGCTGGGCCGGCGGTGGCGCGTTCCGCATCCATCTCGTACGCGCCGGCGACCCGGCCACGCTCCTGTACGAACACGCCGAGACCAACTGGGTGACCGACATATCACTCGACGGCTCCCTGATCGCCATCAACCACGGGGAGTACTCCGACTTCCGGCACCCGGCGCTCCGCGTCGTCCGCCCCAACGGCGACACCGTCGGCGAGCTCTACGACGGCCCCGGCAAAGGCGTCATCGGCCTCGGCTTCGCCCCCGTCATGGGCGACCGCCGGCTGCTCGCCCTGCACGAACGCCGCAGCCGCAACGAACCCCTGGTCTGGGACGCGATGACCGGCGAGCAGCGCGAGATCTGGCTGAAGGACTCCGGCGACCTCGCGGCCGAGTGGTACCACGACGGCCGCAGCCTGCTCATCCTGCGCGACGACCGCGCCCGCAGCCACCTGCACCGCTACGACCTCGCGGGCGGCGTGCTGAAACCCATCGAGACGCCGCACGGCGTGATCGACGCCGCCGCCCCACGTCCCGGCGGCCACGTCGAATACTCCTGGTCGAGCGCGTCCCACCCGCCGGTCATCCGGTCCAGCAACG